>CADCAA010000004.1 GCA_902799285.1 uncultured Pseudomonadota bacterium | reverse complement strand
CAGTGTCCAGAATAGTCATGGTAAATCAGCCCCCCCTGCCTGTGTTATATGTTGAACACCGTTACATCTTGGCCAACGGCACAACGACCATCGGCGGTAATATGCGCACAGCATTCAACCCGGTTAAAAGTTGAATCAACAACACATGATTGTGGTGCGGATGCAAAAACGCGTGCGCCAATAACAATCCCAATAAACGATGCAATGAATGAAACAAAAAATAATTTTTTCATGATTTCCTCCTTAATTTGCCTTTGTCCGATACATAGTGTAAATTATAAATTACATAATGTCAAGTGATTTGTGTAATTTATAAACAAATAAACAAAAAGGAGCAAATTATGTAAAATAAAAACAAAAGGAAAACAAATGTTAAACAACGAGCAAATTGTTAAACGCATAAGGCAGATTGCAAACCAGACGGAAGCAACATCCGATTCAGAAATATGCCGAAAATGCAAATTTAATAATCGCGCCCAGATTGGTAATATGTTAAAGATAAAAACCGCGCCGCAAATTGACACTTTGGATAAATTTGCACGTGGATTGGGTGTTCGAATCGAAGATTTGATATACGACCGAACCGATGCCGATATGGAAATGGCCCGTATATGGGATGATTTGACCGAATACGAAAAAATGGAAACAATCGTATGGGTCAAAGTTCAACAAAGGGAAAAAAACAAACAAAAACAATCCGTGGCCGCATAGCCCGGCAGGTCGGAAATATAATTTATGTGAATTTTACGTTGATTGCAATAACAATAACTGCTTTAATGGCATACTGTGTCGGTGCAATAGTTTAAATAAAGGGGTAAAATATGGCAAAAAAACAAATAAACAACCAATGTTGGAAATGCCAAAACAAATACAAATCTGATGGGTGGTACAACTGGTTTATGGGCGTTTGCCCAAAGTGCGGTGCAAATAACACCGGGCAGTATTTAATTGGCGGGTTAATTGCGCTGGTATTGTGTGTTTATGCATTCATGCCGGACAAAAAACCGACCGAAACGATAAAGTCCGCCCCGGTTGAACAAACCGCCGATACCGATATGCCATATTATGTTGACACAGATTACAAGGTAATACGGTCGTTTCCAGTATGCGTAACGTTGGAATTATACAAAGAATTCATTGAATCTGATTATAAAAATAAACAATATCTGTACAAACAGGGGTCGTGCATTTTGTTGAAACAGGGTGTAACAATATCGGTAATTGACCGCCCCAATGTGACAATACGCGGAATCCGTATATTTGCCCCGGGAGGTGAAGATACAATAACCGCATATACGGGGGTTGAATATGTGGTCCCAGAAAGGAAAAATCAGTAATTCAATCCGGGCCACGCCGTTGATTTTTCACTGGGGTTTGTTTCCCATAAATAATCAAATCTGCGCTGGTATTCGGTGATTGCCGGATCATTCGTATCCAAAAAGATACAATTTTCAGAATTGTGTGCGCTGGCATTTGTGGTCCAATTATATGATCCGGTGGAAAGGCGGTTGCCGTCATAAATAGCAAATTTATTGTGTTCAATCCGATATTTTCTGTGTATAACGACATTGATACCATATTCAAACATATCCCATACCAATGATTTTTTATTGCCGGCCTGGGTCCGGTCGGTCAAAATTCGAATTTTAATGCCCCGGTCATGGGCATTTTTTAATGCGGCAACAATATTCGGGTTTGTTATTGAATAGACAGCGGCATCAATTGTTTTTGTGGAATTATTGATATTGTTGATGATTGCCGTTTCACAGTCCGGACCGGGCGAAAAAAAGACAGTTGATAAAAATACACCAATCACAAACATATTCAGATTATATACTGAATTTGCAAAATTTCCACTACTTGTTTTTGCTGTGTCAATTATAAGTTGCACAAATTGCTTGACTTTATGTAATTTATAATTTACAATACGCATGAAAAAGAAAACAGGGGGAAAGGAAAATGGCACGTATAAAACAAAATCACGGCGCGATAGATGGCGAAATACTGCGTGGATTTGTTGAACGTTTGGAACGTTTAGAAGAACAGCACAAACAAATCAATGCGGATATGTCTGAAATTTATTCCGAAGCGAAATCCGCCGGATATGATCCCAAATTTATTAAAAAAGTCATAAAACTGCGTGCCGCAGACCCCGAAAAAGTTTCCGAATACAACGAATTATTAAAAATGTACTGCAATGCCATTGGCGTGCAGATGGAATTCGATTTCGGATAAACAGTTTCGTGCGCCACCGGCCTGCACAGTAAGAGAGAGATAAGAATCTGAAATGACAGCGGCGGGGCAGAAAAAGCGCGGGGCAACCCGCAAAAACATGAATGTAAAACATAAAACGGTCACGAACCGCAGGGTGTTTTGCATACAAAAAACAGGGTCAAACATGGAATACGGGTTCGCAATATTAATGCGGCACAATAAACGGATAGTTGGATTTGCACCAACGATTGAAATCGCACGTGCAGGGTTAAACGCCGTGGCTGTACCGTTTCGTCAAAATTATCAAATAGTTCCATATATAAACAGGGTGCCTGCAAATGAAAGATAAAACCGAAATTTTGCGGGAATTGAACCAATTGATGGAACAATACGATATTTTGTCGCCAACTGATCCAATAAGGCAAATTGTATTGGCAAAAATAAATGTTCTTGGGTGGGTATTAAATAAACAAATCAAAACATATCCGGGAGGGAGTTTAATAAGATGACAGGCGGATATACGGCTTTGGTTGAAAAAATATTTATTCAATATTTGCGCGATATGTTGCGTCCGCATAGAAAATTCGTATTTACCACTGGTCTTTATGCGCACACATGCAACAAAAACCGAAAAATATATGTCCATTATCTTAATCGTTATCGCCGGATAGAAGCAGAAAAATTTTTTACAGATCGCAACCCAGATTTCAAGATGTGGTGCGATTTAATGAATTGGGAACCAGCCGAAATTTTGCAGATTGTGCAAGATTGCGTGGAAAAAAACCAAGACCGCCTGTATGGCAAACGTGCTTTGCAGGCATATTTCAAATCAAAGGAGGGAATAGATGACTAAAAAAATACAAATCACCGATTTAATACCGTTCTTGAAACCTGGCTTTGTTGCCATGGATTCAACAGGCGAATGGTACTGGTATAAGAAACAGCCAAAACAAGGAATGGTTCGTGGATTCTATGGCATTGATACAAGTGCGAATCCAAAAACTGATTTTCAAGCATTATCTGTGGCATTTGATATCGAAAAATCAGAAAAAGAATGGGACCAAACAATAATAAAGGTTACAAGAAAATGATAGAAGCAATGTACAACGCAGTTTTGTTGCCAAAAGTAAGATACCACGACAAATTGTCGCCGGTCGCGAAACTTATATTCTGTGAAATGACTGCATGTGTTGATGAAGATCAAACAATGGACGATGATCCAGAATATTTCGCACGTGAACTGCATATACCATTAAAAGATGTGAAAAAAGCATATTTGGAATTGATTGAACAAAAACTGATTGTTCAGCAGGAAGCAACACCACAAAACTTTATATGGGTGGATTTATAAAATAAACAGGGTCAAAACAAACATGAAATATAAAAAAGCATATTATACGGTCACACCATCACAATTACTGGAAGATGTGCGTTTAACATCAACCGCCAGGGTTGTATATGGTTTGGTCGAAAATCTAACGCATAAAACAGGCGTATGTTTCGCATCCAACGATTATATATTAGGTGCACTGGGATTCTGTGGCGAAAGAACATTACAGCGTGCATTGGCATTACTGGAACAATGCGGATATATAAAACGCGATATTGTTACTGAATCCGGCAACCAAAATGAACGTAAAATAACCATGTCAGATGACTGGAAACTGCCTAAATTATCACAGGGGGGTGGTGACAAAAATGACACCGTGGTGGTGACAAAAATGTCGTCCTTATATAATGATGAAAAACAAAGTAATAAAAAATATATTATTCCAACGCGCGTGCGCGTTAATGAAAATTTTGAAAAGTTATGGGATGCATATCCAAAAACCAGACGCGGATCCAAACAACAAGCATATGACAGTTTTGTGCATTTGGTTTGTACCGACCGAATTGATCCAGAACAAATACTGGCCAAAATACCAGAATATGTAAATTCAGCCGAAGTTGCAGACAAAGGAATGGTGCAATATCTGTATCGCTGGTTGGAAAATCGCGGATACGAAGCCGAATATAAACCGGCAACCAAGAAAGCCGATAAATCTGGCCAAGAATTGGTCACAATGCCACAAATTGGCGTGATTGGGTGCGATATCTGGACCAAACGCAACATAGCATTTCGGAACAAAAATCATATATGGACAACGGTTTTGCGCCGCGCAATGGCGGATTATTACAACAAAAACCCGTTTAATTGGCTGATTATGCGAAATATTCGCAAAGCGGCCGATTGTGGTGATGAAATGGCGCGCGTGATTTATTTCCTGGGGGATGGTGGCGACATTACATCTGTGGAACACGAATTTGTGCGCCAATGGTGGCGACAGGAAGCATATAAACAAATTCGTAAAGGTAATGCCACCATGGAACAACAACGCGCAATGTGGGGCGAATTATGCAAACAAATTGGTATGACAGAATACATAAACTATGATCCAACGGACGATTTCGCACATATGAAAAAGTTTTATGAACAGATGGGGTGGAAATAATGCCAGAACAAACACTAAATATTACGATTAAAGGTCCGGACCTGTCAAAGTATATTGACGATTTGACATGGAAACAAGTGCCATTTGCAATGTCCAAAGCACTGAATGACTTGGGCAGAATGATTGGATCAAAATTGGTCACAGTTTCTGGGCAAAAATTCAATATACGTGCCGCATGGTCGCGCAGATATAAAACCGGATCAACCAGTGCAGGCCCGCAATACATAACCGATGCGGCCGCATATTTCAGCACACAGATATCAAAAAAAGTGCCATTGGAAGATATGAAAATCAAAATTGCCACACCATCATGGCAAATACATCAGCAATCTGATGATAATTCATCTGCACGTACCCCGGAATATGTCACAATACAGAATGACCGTGGCAACAAAATTAAATATATTGCAATACCAATCATGGATCATGTGCGATACGGTGCAAATGGCAAACTGCGCCCAAATGCACAATATTTACTGAATAACCCAATTAAAAACCGTGTATTCGTTCTTGATGGCAAAGCAAATGGCAATAAAGTGCTATTTCAACGGTATGGCAGTGGCCCAAACGATTATCGCGCCCTGTATGTGCTTGTAGAATCCGTTCAAATCAATCCACAATTCAATTTCACCAAAGTGGTCGAAGATACTGTCAACAAGATGTTTGACGACCTGTTCGACAAAGCAATGACGGGGGCAATGGCAACCGCCAAAGTATAGAAAAATCACCCGCAGAACCGCCACCAATGCGGCAATAGGTTCTGTTGAAACCCTTAACCACTGCGGGTCACGCGATGCGCGATGAAATTCTAGTTAGTGGGGTGAACAAAATTGGTGAACGGTAGAGAACGATACAGAACGGCAAGAGAACAGATAAAAGTTGACAAAAAATAAACATAAAGGAAGCAAAATGGAAAATATTTCAGAAAAAATACAAAAACAATTGGAATCTTTGGAAATTGTGATTAAAAACGTGGTCGACATTAAACCGGACCCGGAAAATCCCAAAGACCATTCGGATGAACAGATTGAAAAATTGTGCCGGTCGATGGAAACGGCATGGACTAACCCGATCATTGTCGATGAAAACAATATTGTGATTGCCGGGCATGGGCGATTGATGGCGGCGCAAAAATTAAAACTGGACCGCGTGCCATGCATTGTTTTAACCGGGCTGACCGAGGCGGAAAAGATTCAATTGCAAATCTTTGATAACAAATCCGGCGAAATGTCCATTTGGAATATTGATAAACTGTGCATCAAGATTGACCAATTACGCGATATGAACGCAGATTTGGATCTGACCGGGTTTACAGAAAGGGAAATTAGCGACATATTTGACGAGCAGGCAGAAAAACAACAGGATGACGTTCAAGAGCAGATGGACAGCGTTCCGGCGACACCAGTTGAACCACAAACCAAAAGCGGTGATGTTTGGACGATCGGGAGGCATAAATTGCATTGCTATCACAAATTGATTTGTGGGGACAGTACATCGGCGGATGATTTGAAAAAATTAATGGATGGCGAATTGGCGGATATGATGGTAACCGACCCGCCATATAATGTCGATATCGAAAATAGTGCCGGGTTAAAAATCATGAACGACCATATGGCCGATGCCAAGTTTTTAACATTTTTAACAAATGCGATGCGCGCAGCAAATGCAGTAATGAAACCCGGTGCAGTATTTTATGTTTGGCATGCAGATAAACAGGGATTTAATTTCAGGGCTGCATGTAAAAACGTTGGATGGGAAATTAGAGAATTATTGATTTGGTTGAAAAATTCATTTGTTTTGGGCAGACAAGATTATCAAGTAAAACACGAACCATGTTTATATGGGTGGAAAGACGGCGGCCCGCATTTTTGGTGCGGCGACCGCAACCAATCGACAGTATTGGAATTTGATAAACCAAAAGACAACCCATTACACCCAACCATGAAACCAATCGCATTGATTGAAAGGCAGATATTAAATTCATCGTTGCGCGGGCAAATTGTCCTGGATCCATTTGGAGGGTCGGGTTCAACCATGATTGCATGCGAAAAGACAAACCGCGTGTGCCGGATGGCGGAATTGGATCCAAAATACTGCGATGTAATTATCCGCCGGTTCATCGACACATTTGGTGGCGTGGCAATTAACCAAGACGGGGTTGAATTCAAGGTTGATTAAAAATGATTGGCAGTTATGCGCAATTTGCCCAGTTTATGGGATATAAAACAAAGTCGTATGTAAATACCCTTAAAAAACAGGGACGGCTGGTTTTTGCCGGGGACAAAATCGACTTTGAAAAATCCCGGGCAAAAATTGCACAGACCGCCAACATAGCATTTCAGAATGTTTTGGATAAAAAACCGGTTTCCGAAACAGAAAAAAAGCAGGAATCCGCGCCAACGGACACAGCGGCGCAACAAGAATCGCAGGGGTTCGGCACGGATGCCAGCATCAAAGAACAATTTAATTTGGCAAAGGCCGCATATCAAGGGTACCAAGCCAAATTGAAAAAAATTGAATATGAACAAGCACGCCGAAATTTGGGCAGTTTGGATCAGATTCAAAAAGTCGGGTTTGAAATCGGCAAGATTATTAAAACCCGCATGGCAACATTTGCCATTCGTGCCGCCCCGGTCGTGACACACGAAACATCGGAAAAAGCAAACCGCGAATATCTGATGGGCGAGGTGGAAAAGGTAATTGCGGAAATCCGCGAAGAATTGGAACAAATGAAAGGTGAATAACATGCGGTGGTTTTGGATTAAAGAGATACAAAGGATGGAACAGATTAGAAAACAACGGCTGAATTGCCGTTGTGGCCTGCATGTGTATAAATGGTCATTGTTGCGGATGTGCCGCCGGTGCGTGTATTGCGGCAAAAAGAAAGGTGGTAAATGATGCATATATTGAAAAAAGCGCATGCGAAAAACAAAAACACACCGTGGGATATTCAAGATTATTTGAAATCGCCGGAAGATTTGGCGAATTATTTGGAATCCGCACTGGAAGAAAACGACCTTGTATTTTTAACAATCGCCGTTAATGACGTTATTAAAGCAATCAGAAAAACATTAAAGAATAAAAAATGAATCCAAAAGAAAGCGTTTTGGGCGATTTGTGGGAGTTAAACCAAATTCTTGGGGGGGGGTAGAATTGCCTGAAAATACTGATAATTTTAACAAGGCAGATTTTGACACCGCCGGGCGCAATGCGTTTTTTGCGGGTCTTTTGGCCGGCATGAAAATGCCACCAAAAACCACTGTATCCGAATGGGCGGACCGGAATCGTGTTTTATCCACAAAATACGCCGCCGAAGCCGGTCCATGGGTGACCGCACGCAGTGAATACACCCGCGAAATTATGGATTGTTGGACCAACCCGGATGTGGAAAAAATCACCGTTATGGCGGGAACGCAGTTGGGTAAAACCGAAATCGAATTAAACTGCATCGGGTGCGCCATTGATTACGATCCGGCACCGGTTATGTGTATGTACCCGACAGATGGTGCCACAGAAAAGTTTTCAAAGCGATTTGACGACATGGTGGCGAATTGCGATGCAATCCGGGACAAGGTTTCGGTCGCAAAATCGCGCGACAGTGCCAATACCAAAACCAACAAAGATTTCCTGGGTGGATCCATTACATTTATTGGCGCACAATCCCCCACAGATTTGGCATCGTTGCCAATTCGGTATTTAATCGAAGATGAAATCGACAAATACCCAATGTCCGCCGGGCGCGAGGGTAGTCCCGAAAAATTGGCGGAAAGGCGCACGTCAAACTTTCCAAACCGGAAAATAATCAAAGTATCCAGCCCCAGTATTATGGGTGCATCGCAGATTCATAAATCATATTTGGATGGCGACCAACGGCGGTTTTATGTGCCGTGTCCAAAATGCGGTCGGTTGCAATTATTAACGTGGGAAAATGTCCGGTGGGTCCAAGATGAACGCGGAAATCACATACCGGAATCTGCATATATTCAATGCGAAAACGAAGAATGCGAACATCACTGGACCGAATCCGAACGCAAAATTGCGGTGAGCAAAGGTGTTTGGCGGGCAACCGCGCCATTTTCGGGGCATGCATCATTCTGGATAAATTCACTGTATTCGACATTTGTATCATTATCCAGTCATGTACGCGAATTTTTGGCCGCCAATGAAGAATTCAAGGCAACCGGCAATATCAACGATTTAATCGTATTCACAAACACTATTTTGGCGGAACCATGGGAAGAGAAAGGCGAACGCGCAGATGATGTTGATTTAATGGCGCGGCGCGAAAATTATGGCGACATTTTGCCACGTGACATCATCTGTGCAACGGCAGCGGTTGACGTTCAGATTGACCGTTTGGAAATGCAGATTGTGGGTTGGGACCAGCATCGCCGCGCCTATGGCATGGGGCGCACCGTTATTCATGGCGACCCCACGGGGACGAATGTATGGGATGAATTAGACCGTCAATTAAATACACCAATCCCGCACGAATTATGCAACCAAATGCCAATTTATGCCATGGTCATCGATACAGGTTACCTGCCGACGCGGGTTGAAATGTTTGTGGCGGCGCACATGGGACGGCGCGTTTGGGGTATCAAGGGTGTTGCCGGTCGGCAAGATATGCCAATGTGGGAAAAACAGGCATCGACCAAGGCAAAGGGTCGTGCGGTGCGTTTTATCAATATCGGTGTTGATGCGGCGCGTACAGAATATTATGGGCGGTTGCGGTTACCACTGGATCAAGCCGGATCCATTCACATTAATATGAATTATGACCAGATTGATTGCGAGGAAATGGTCGCCGAAGAAGTTAAAACCCGTTGGGTTCGTGGGCGCAAAAAGCGCGAATGGGGTAAAAAACCCGGTGCAAAGCGCAATGAATTATTCGATTTGTGGACATATAACATTGCATTGTTTAGCCATTTACTGATGGAGGGATTGAATCCAACCGCCATTTATCGCAAAATGCAGATACAATTTGCTGGTGAAAAATATCCGGAACCCGCCCCGACAGCAGTCCAACCACAGCAACAAAGGCCAAATTTTGTATTTGGCAAGGCGGCCCCATTAAAATAATTGTATTATTGCGAAAAATATTATTTTCCCAATAAATCATAATTTGGGTATGACAAAAGAACAAATCCAAGAATATTTGGCCGCACTGTACGCGATAAAGCGCACAGGTGCAAAACGCGTTACGCATAACGGTAAGACCGTTGAATTTCACAGTTTGGCAGAATTATCAACTGAAATTGAACAAATGGAAGCAAAACTGGACAAGATGTCCGGTCGTCGCGTGCGCGTTGTGATGGTTGAACGAATGGTATAAATATGAGCAATAATACAAAACCAAAATCTTTGTTTTCTGTGCTTGGCAAGGCATACACCGCCATTGGTCGTGCCTTTGCATTAGAACCATTGTTTAATACTGGTGGCAGTAATGGTGGATCACAAAGATTATACAGCCCACAAAATGGCGGTCCAAACGCGAATATTGTTGCCGGATTTGGCAGAATTCGTTCCTATTCACGCGATGTGACCAGAAAAATACCAGAATTAGACGATGGTTATGACACCCGTGTCGCAAATATTATTGGCAAGGGTATTCGTGGTATTCCAATGTGCAAAGATGAAAAATTGCGCGAACAGATTAAAAATTTGTGGAACGAATGGATTTTGGATGCCGATTATGATGGGTTTGACCTGGACAGCATGGACAGAATATTGGTTCGCGAACGTGACGAAGCTGGCGAAGTGTTTTTGCGCGTAATTTACAGACCGATGTCTGCCGGATTGGTCGTTCCAATCCAATTCCAAGTAATAGAATCCGAATGTTTGGATTATACATATAATGAAACACTCAAAGATGGCGGACGAATTATTGCCGGCATTGAATTTAACAAGCAAAATCAAATTGTCGCATATCATTTTTTCAAAAACAACCCCACAGATGTGGCGGTTATAAATAAATCATTTGACCGCATCCGCGTCCCCGCAGACGAAATATGTCATTATTTTAAACGGTCACGTGCGGGTCAATTGCGTGGGTCACCGCGTGCATACGCCGGTCAAATGCAGATGCGCGATTTGATGATTTACGAAGAAAACGAATTGGAACGCAAAAAGAATTCGTCTGCGACATACGCGACCATCCAATCCACAGATTCATCTGTAATGTCCGAATTGGGCAACGATATAAACACTTTTTCACAAGATAACGGTATCACAAGCCAACCACAAATCATGGGAACAGATCCGGCCGTTATCAACAAAGGGTCGGTTGTACATTTGTATCCCGGCGAAAAATTGGAAGTAACCAAAGTCGCGGAATCTGATCCAAACTATGATGCATACATTGCCGGCAAGAACCGAACCGCCGCCAAAGCAATGGGATTATCGTACGAAACATATTCAGGCGACCTGCGCGGTAATTCATATTCCGGCATCCGTGTTGCCAAGAATTTGGAAGAAATCAAATTTGGCGTTGACCAAGATGAATTTATCAAAAAAGTCAAAAGATTTGTATGGCAAAAATGGTTCGACCAAGCGGTCGTGTCCGGCATATTGAAAATTCCAGATTATGCATCCCGCAAATCATATTATACGGCGATAAATTGGCAGGCACCGGGTTGGAAATACATCAATCCATTACAGGAAATCAACGCGGTTGCGGCTGAAATTAATGCAGGAATTTCAACACGTACGATTGCGGCCGCCGCCCGGGGACGTGATTTTGCGGAATTACAGGCGCAGATTGCGGCAGAACGCGCAATTGAACAGCAATTTGGCAATGATGCCGCAAATGATGCTTGATTTATTGCGAAAAAAACACACAGGGCCACGAAATATAATGGGGTTAAGATGAAAAACAAAAGCAAAGTTTTATTAATGTTGCCAGGCGCGATTGAAGCAATGCAAGGTCGCACCAACAAAACATTATCGGTTTTGTCCGAAGACCAAATGAAAATAAACCGTGAAACATTCGTGCGCAAAATTGGCAATACCGCCATTTTGGGTATAACGGGGCCATTGGTTAATCATTTGTCATTTGCGGAATTTTTTGCCGGATACAATTCATACGAATGGATTATGGAAGATTTGAAAAATGCCATAAACGATGAAACCGTGGCAAATATTGTTTTGGATTTTGATAGCCCCGGCGGGTCATCGTCTGAAATGTTCGAAATGGCGGCATATATTCGCAAAATGGGCGCAAAAAAACCGATTTATGGGTGGGTTGGTTCGATGGCAGCATCCGCCGCATATGGATTGGCATCTGCATGCAAACAGATTTATGCGAATCCGGCGGCTGAAATTGGCAGTGTTGGAACGATGATTGTTGCATCGCACCAAGAAGAACCAGATGGTGATGGTGTCAAATATATTCAAATTGTCGCCACGGATTCGCCAATGAAAAACGCAGACCCAACCACACCCGAGGGTATGCAAAGTTATTTGGACCGCATTAATTCGATTAATGGCCAATTTATTGAAATGTTGGCCGCAAATCGTGGGGTAACAACAGATTTTGTGAAATCAAATTTTGGCAAAGGCGCA
Source organism: uncultured Pseudomonadota bacterium (assembly GCA_902799285.1). Classification (GTDB taxonomy): domain Bacteria; phylum Pseudomonadota; class Alphaproteobacteria; order Rs-D84; family Rs-D84; genus Enterousia. The sequence goes on along the minus strand of CADCAA010000004.1, from coordinate 29,134 downwards.
GTGTTTTCTGGACGTGAAGCATTGGATCGCCGGATGATTGACGGCACATTTGCCACATTTGATGATTTTATGAGTTTTTTAACCAAAGACCAAGGGGGCAACACCATGAAAGATGATGGTATAAAAGCAGAGGACATGGCACCTGTGGTCGCCGAAGATGCCGCACCGGTTGTGGCAGAAGAAGCATCAGAAACAGAGCCAGTCGAAACACCCGCAGAATCCATTGTTGAAACACCGGCAGTGGAAAATGCAGACGAAATTCGTGCAAACGCAGTCGCCAATGAACGCGAACGCGTTGCCGCATTATCAGAATTGGCGACAACCGCCAATGTGAATGCATCTGTGTTGGCCAAAGCAATTGCAGACGGCATAACACCAGATGAATTCAGCAAGAATTTGGTTGCATCGCGTGAAACACAAGATGTGATCAATACCAGGGCCACAGTAGAACCAAGTCGCGAAGAAACACACGAAAGCAACGTGAAAAGTTTGGCAGCGCGGCTGTAAAAACAAAGGAAAACGAATATGTCGAAAATACAAGTAATTGACAGACCAGAATACAGCCGTGTTGAATTAGACACATTTGACCCGGTGATTTTGGGCAAAGATGCACAACAAATTATTCCAGCCGGAACAGTGTTGGGCAAAGTAGCAGCATCAGGCAAATATACACCATTGACCATTTTGGGTGACGGTGAAACATCTGACGGTTCTGATGTCCCAGCCGCAGTTTTGGTGGATCAAGTAATTGTTCCAGCAAGCGCGGATTTGAAACATGGTGCCGTTTGTGTGTTCCGTCATGCACGCGTTTTACGCGATCAATTGGTATGGCCAACGGGTTATACAGATGCACAAAAAGCCACAGCATTGGGATTGTTGGAAGCCGCTGGCATTATCGCATCCACAAAATAACAACCAAAGGAAGAGAATATGATTGAAAACGTTATCACTTTATTGCAAGACGATAAATTTTCGGCTGCAACATTGACAGATGCGGTTAACCGCAATCCAAAAGTATGGCGCAAATTGAAAAGCATGGGTTTATTTGACGAAGAACCAATCAATACAACAACAGTTGTTTTGGATGTTTCCGAGGGCGAATTGTCCGTAATGCCACAAACATCACGCGGCGGCCCATCCAGCACCCAAAAACCACGTTCAAACAAAGCGGTGACTTTGAGTGTGCCAAACTTTAAACGCAAAGCATACGTCACGGCACAAGATTTGCAAAATGTTATCGATACATCCACACGTTCTTTGGAAAATTTGGAAAATGCAATTGCCAAAAAAGCACGTCCATTGAACGATGCAATGGAATTGACACACGAATTCTTGATTGCAAAAGCATTACAAGGAACCGTTGCCGATGCCGAGGGTAACACAATTGTCAATTTATTCACTGCATTTGGCAAACAACAGACCACAATTAACTTTAATTTCGGTACAAATGGCGATGTTATTGGCACAGCGGATGCATTGGATACAGCAATCGATACAGCATTGGGTGATGAAACCAAAACATCCACGTTGGTTTTGTGCAGTCCTGGATTCTGGGCGGCTATGTTAAAGAACAAAACAATCTTTGACCTGTACAAAAACCGCGAAGTTGGTCCAAATCCATTAATCAACGATTTACGTGACGGTTTTGAATTCCAAAACTTGGTATTTGTGAAATATGCCGGCAGTGCAAATGGCGTACCATTTATACCTGCGGACGAAGCAATCGCATTACCTTTGGGAACACGCAATACATTCAAAATGTATTATGCACCGGCCGATTTGTTGGATTTCGCCAACGAAGATGGTAAAGCAAAATATCTGACCCAATCTTATGAAAAACAAGATGGCGAAGACAAAGTTGTGGTTCGCGCGGAAACAAATCCGTTGCCAATCTGCAACAAACCGGATGTGTTGATCCGCGTCACCAAGAGCAACAGCTAACTTTGGGGCGTGGCAATGCGGTCATTGGTTGATTCTGCGATAAATACTGCGATGGGAACACTGACGGAAACGCACGGTGTGCCCGTCACGGTTACATTCGCAGATTCATCAATGACGATAAATGTTCGCGGTATTTATAATGCAAATGGCATTATGAATACAATGTCGGGTTCCGGGATTCCAATGGAATCAACCGAAATACAAATTGGATTTCGTAAATCTGATTTTGCAGATTTAGGGGTCCGCGAACCAACACATGGCGATATAGTAACCGTTCCGGATGTCGGAACATTCAAAATATATCGCCGACCAACCGATGATGGTATTGAATTGACGTGCGGATTAAAGGATATGACAAATGTTGGAACGTCAGAAACTGCTTGATTTAACATTTGAAATATTAAACACCGCTATGGACACGGAAATCGGTGTCTATAAAATGTGCGATGAAAACTTTGATGCATTATCGTTAAATTCAGATTCACCTGCATTTGATGCGAATTCAACAAAAATCAAGGCGATAAATGTAAAAATTTTGCGCCAAGATTCAGAAAACATTTCATCTGCGGCAAATGCACCATTGATGGAAGATACCATCACATTACAGATTATTATATTTTACGCATCCAATCACAAAAATTGGGGCGAAACAATTAACCAGATGTGCGAAGCGGTTCAATGGACACTGGAATATGGTGCAGATGAACGGTTCCGCAAATTTGGCACAATTCGGTCCAGATCAACACAAATTGATGATGGTACCGGATATACATCCAAAGTTCGCGAGGGCGGTGCGATAATTGAATATCAAATCGAAATTCGCGAATTGCCAGATGCGCAATGGCGGCCAGAGTTGGATAAGTTTTTACGAATGGCCAATACATTCGCCTTGGGGAATACAGGAAGACTCCTGCATGAACCATGTCCAGAAAATGATTTAGATGAAACATCTGAATCAGAACCAGAATAAAACAATTAACCAAAGGTGATATAAATGCCAGCAAGAGTATTTTTGAAACCAAATCCAGAACAAAAAATAGACGGTAAGCAGGTTAAAGTATATGATCCTGTGCACCACGATTTTTTGCCTGAATCTGGACGTTTTGTGATTTTGAATCCATATTGGGTCAATCGTTTGCGTTATAACGAGGTTTTGCGCGTGGACGGTTTAGAAAACCAAGAAAAACAACCAGATAATCAAAATCAAACAGATGAAGAAATTGTTTCCAATTTCAAATCCAAAAAAGAAGTAATTTCATTTGCGGCTGAAAAATTTGGTAATGAATTTGCTGATATGTTGGATGAAAAAAAGAAATTGGACGAATTAAAAGCAATCGTCATCACAGAATTGAATAAATAAAGGGGAAAAACATGAACTTTAAAAATGTGCCAAACAATACAAAAATTCCATTGTTTCATGCCGAAATTTCCAATCGTGCAGCCAATATTCTTTCAAATTCTGGACGTGCTTTGATAATTGGTCTGGCAACAACAGATTATGAAATACCATTCTTTGCCACAGACGAAGCAACCGTTATTGAAAAAACGGGGCGTGGTTCAATGTGCCATCGCGATTATTTGAAATTCCGTGCAAATAACACATCCACAGAATTATGGATTTTGCCAGTAAAAGAAAATTCCGCCGGCGTTGCAGCGACCGGTAAGTTGACCCTGGCTGGTACTGCAACCGCTGACGGAATATTGCAGTTATATATCAATGCAACCCGGGTCCAAGTTCCTGTGGCCAGTGGCGATACCGCATCCAGTATTGCGACCGCCGCCGCCGCATTAATCAATGCCAATACAATGTTGCCATGTACCGCATCGGCATCCGGTGGTGAAATCACATTGACCGCAACCGCCAAAGGCGCATGGGGCAACGGCATTATGATTGAAATTAACATGAATGGCACAGATGCCGGTGAAGAAACCCCGGCGGGTATCACACCAACAATCACGGAATTTGCATCCGGTGCCGGCGACCCAGATTTGACAGAAAAAATTGCAGTTTTGGGTGATCGTGAATACGATTTCATTATAAATCCATTCTGTGATACAACAAATTTGAATGTCATCCGCGATTTCATGAATGATACAGTCGGTCGTTGGTCCGATGACCAGCAAATTTATGGCCATGCATGGTCCATTTTGGCGGGAACTGCATCTGCATGCCAAACATTTGGTAATGCACGTAATGACCAACACAATACGATATTCGGTATCCAAGGCGCACGTCAATTGACGGATGAAATCTTGGCCGCCGCGGTTGGGCGCATTGCATTGGCATATATCAATGACCCAGCACGTCCTGTCACATTTGCTGAAATTGCCGGTGTGTATATGCCAACCGAAGCAAATCGTTGGGATAAAGCAACCCGTAACACATTGTTGGGCAACGGTATTTCAACATTCCGTTTCACCGAAAGCGCATTCCAAATTGAACGCATTGTGACCACATATCAAAGAAATAGCGCAGGCGAAGCCGATGTTTCATATCGTGAAACAAACACAATGTACACATTGCAATATATTGTCCGTAAATTACGCAGTGCAATTACATCCAAATATCCAGATTACAAATTGGCGGACGATGGTTATGCCGGCACAGATAACGCAGTTGTAACCCCCGGCATTTTGAAAGCGGAAATCTTGGCACAATATCATGATATGTGCATAAATTCACCGGTCGTTTGCGAAAACGAAGAATTGTTTGCAGCGGCCCTGGTTGTTGAACGCGATAAATCGGATGTCAACCGCGTGAATGCATACATTGCGCCGGATTTGGTAAATCAATTGCTGATATTCGCGGCATTGGTTGAATTCAGATTAAACTTTTAACCACAGGGGGAAAATATGAAACAAATTGCAGGAAAAGCAACAGTTTATATTGACGGCAAGAAAAAATGGATTGGCGATTCTTACAGTTATGCACTGGGGAACGCAACCCGCGAAGACAGCATCGGTAAATCCGGTGTCGCGGGTTTCACAGAAACACCTGCGGCGGCCAAGGTTTCAATGCAATTGATTGATACCGAAGAATTGCCATTGGCGGGCATCGAAAATGTGACTGATGCGACAATTGTTTTGGATTTATTGGATGGAACGCGCCAATACACATACTTTAATTGTGCATACATTGGCGATCCATTGGAAATCGACCAAGACGGCCGCGCCACCGTTGAATTCCATTCACCAACGGCCGCACGCAGAACAAAATAACCATAATTAAAACAAAAAGGGTCAAATTATGACAATAACAATCAAATTAAAAAAACCAATAAAAGTATTGGATGCTGACACAGATACAATCGAATTACGCGAACCAACAACACGCGATGTTCGAAAATTGGGAATGCCAATTGCAATCGGTGCCGATGGCGATGCCGGTATGAATATGGATGTTTGTGCCAAATATTTGGTTGCATTGTCTAATTTGACCGATGGTGACATTGATAAATTGTCGGTTGAAGATTTTGTCGATGCCGCAATGCGAATTGTCACTTTTTTCGGGAATGCGACACCGGAAACGCCGAGTGCCGCGTAGCAGAATTGGTTTTTTATATCCATTTATCACCAACGGAATTATTAAACATGCCGTTGACGGAATTAAACTGGCTGTATGATCAAATTGGCGATTTGTCAGAAAAACAAGCAAAGGAAATGAGCCGTGGCAACAAAGGTTAAAAAAGAAGTTGAGATTTCGGCAAAAGACCTGGCATCTAAAACGCTGGAATCGCTGACTTATAAATTCAAAAAGTTCGAGGGTGCATTAAAAACCGTGCAAAATGCGGCGGGTAATGTCGCACGTTCTGCACGTGGCATTGTCACCACATTTGGGGGTGCCGCAACGGCGGCGGTGGCGGCCATTAACAAAATGGCGAACCAAGCGGACAATTTGCAAACTATGGCCAATGTGGTCGGGTTAAATGTCGAAGCATACCAAAAATTGCGTTATGCCGCCGAACAAAACGATGTATCGACCGAGGGTTTTGATAAATCATTACAAAAATTATCCAAATCCATGGGTGAATTGCATAGCGGTTCCGGTGCATTGTATTCGGCACTTAAAAAATCAAATCCACAATTATTGCGCCAATTACGTGCCGCCAAAGACAATGAAACGGCATTTCGGCTGATGATGCAGGCAATTAACAAGGCCGGCACCGCCCAACAAAAAGCATATTTGGCAACCGCCGCATTTGGAAAAGCCGGCCAAGAATTGATTTCATTGGCAAATATCGGCGCAGAATCAATGGCAAAATTTGAAAAAGAAGCCGAAAATTTTGGTCTTGTTTCTGAACAGGGTGGTACTGCCGCGGATGAATGGGGACGTGCCGTTGTTCGTGTCCGCAAGGCCATGGAGGGTGTCGGATACACTATAATGAACAAGGTTTTGCCGGTTTTAACCCCCGTGGTCAATAAAATTTCGGAATGGATTTCCCAAAACAAAGAATTGATTGCGACCAAGGCGGTTGAATGGGGAACAAATCTGTTTAATGTTTTGAAAAACATTGCCACAATCATGGGACCTTTGGTTAAATTATTTGCCAAATATTCTGAATTGGTTTATGTATTGTTTTTTGCCAAGGCCGCCGGATTGATATTAAATATTATAAAACTGGCCGGCGCATTAAAAAATTTGGCAGTGGCGACCGGTATATTTAATGCGGCATTATGGGCCAGTCCAATAACATGGATTATTGCGGGAATTGTTGCATTAACCGCCGGAATTGTTGCTTTGATATATCATTGGAAAGATTTTACCGCATGGATCCAAAAAACGATTGATAAATGCAAAATATTAAAACGTATATTTGACGCATTGAAAAATGCAGCACAATGGGTTGCTGGTTTATTTGGTGGTAATACATTAACCGTGGAACAACGTGCGGCGGCGGATGATACATTGCGCGAAATGAATATTTTACCAAAATATTCACCCGGCATGTCGTCCGGTTTGCAAATGTCGCCATTGTCGGATTCCCAGATACAAATTGCAACATCAGGCGGTATCCGGCAAAGTGCCGACATCAATGTCCGGTTTGATAACACGCCACCAATGACACGGATTGATACGGTATCACGTGACACAAATCTGGATTTGGAAATTTATCGTGGGGCAAATGGGGGAACAATACAATGACAGATTTCAAAAAATATAACAGAAAAGCATCGTTTCGTGGGGTGGAATTTGATGTCCGCGATGATACTTATGAATCTGGACGGCGGTTGGAAACACACGAATACCCCGGATCCAATACCCCAATGACCGAAGATTTGGGGCGCAAGGCATACAAAATTCAATTGACCGCATTTGTAAATGGCAAAGATTGGCGAAAACGCGCAACACGTCTGCAAGACGCATTGGATTTGCGTGGCCCCGGTGAATTGGTGCATCCAAACGGTAAAAAATACACCGTTTGTGTCGATGGTTATAATGTCCATGAATCATTAAAAATATACGAATCCGAATTCACAATAACATTTGTGGAATCCGGCGCACAACCCGCACCAATGATAACATCTGCATTAGTGGATCGTCTGGCATCTATTGCGGGGGCATTAAATATTGCATCCGCCACAGAATTTTTGAAATTGTCCGCCGATTACGTGGCTGATTCTGTTTCAACGGTATCATCTGTGGCATCTGCAATCGTTGATAATTTATCCCAAATTGTGGATGGAATCCAAGATACCGCCGATACATTGACGGGCGGAATTGATTCTGCCGTTTCTGTTGCGCTGGAATTGGATGATTTGAAAAATAATGTCGAAACTTTGCTTGCCACCCCAGATAAATGGTCGGCACGCGTCCAAGGTGCGGTTGCTGTTATAAATCAATTATTGCCCGCAACCAAGAAAAATATCCATAATGTTTTGCATTCTGCGGATACAGATGTAAAACCAGAAAATATTTTACAATTGACCGAAAGTGGCAAATCAACACATCGCGCAACCGTCCGGACAAATAATTTTAATATTGCAACATCTATATCTGGGGCAATAACCACTTTGGCGGACATCGATGTTTCCCGCCGGCGCGATATTATCGAAATTCGTGACGATTTATTGAATTCAGCGGACAAAATATTGAATTCTGATATTGATATGTCGGTTGAATTTACCACCGCCGTGGCGGATGCAACAACAAATGCGGTTGCGGTTTGCAATGAAATTATTGCCAGATTGCCCGAAGAGCGCGAAATTGAATTAAATGTATCGACCCCTGCACGCGTTTTGGCACATGAATTATACAATGACCAATCACGCGGGGTGGACATTGCAACGCAAAATTTGGTGCAAAATCCCACATTTTTGCCATCCGGAATTGGAATTAAGGTTTTGGATAAATGACGAAAAACAACGATTTTGAAACATCTGATATTGCCGTAAAATTAGACGGACGGCGGTATTCGTTTTGGAAATCTGCAAATATTCATATGGCAATTGGTGAAATTGCCCGCGAAGTATCATTGTCTGTATCGGATAATTTGGATGCCACATCGGCAGCCGGAAATTTAACAATGGGGTCACCAATATCGGTAATTTGCGATGATAAAACGGTTTTGACCGGATACATTGACAATGTTTCGGTAAATTACAGCGGAACATCGCATGATATAGTAATTCGCGCGCGCAGTAAAACCGCCGATTTGGTGGATTGTTCCTATACCGGTGATGCACAATTCAACGGTCAATCGGCGATGCGCACAATCATGGAAATATGCCGACCATTTGGCATAAATGTCATTTGGAAATGCCATGATTGGACCATTGGCGAATACAATGCCAATGTTGGCGACACATGCGCCGGAATTATAACCGAAATTTGCAAACGTGGCGGTGTTTTTTATACAGATGATGTCGATGGCAATTTAATAATAACCGATTTGGCCGCCGATGTATCGGTTGCAACGATTTATAACAAACCGCAATCAGAAATGTCAAACGTGTTGTCTGCGGATGTTAAATTTTCATCACGTGATAGGTTTTCAGAATATATTGTCGAATCCCAAGATACCGCCGTTGATGGCGATGAAACCGCCGAATATGCATATATGGCATCGGGAACATACAAAGATTCCGGTATCAGCCGGTACCGGCCAAAGGTGGTTATTGCCCAAACAAACCAAGATTCCAATGCCGACATTAATTCTGCGGAACAAGAATATCGGTCCGCAATTGCCGCATCGGCTGAATTTGGGTATAAAATCAATGGATGGACGGACGATTTGGGCAATATTTTGCATGGTGGTACTATTGTAAATTTGGTGGATGAATTTGCCCATGTTGATAACAGATTGATTGTAAAATCGGTGGATTTGACGGTTTCAAACACATCCGGATGCACCGCTGATTTAAAATTAGTGTATCCAAATGCACTGATTAAAAACTATATTTCAAAAACCCGCAATCGTGATCCTTGGTTTTATAATAATACAGAGGTTGCATAATGGATTCAATTCGTGCATTTCAACGATTATTGACACCGATCTTGGCACGCATTCGCCGCGTTATTATGGGTTCGGTCATAAAAATGGTGGATGATTCTGGGGATTTGCAAAAAATGCAAGTGCAAACCATCGGGCGCAGTGTCTATGACAATATTGAAAAATTCGGGCAATTTGGATTTACATCGAATCCACCGGCGGGTTTGGATTCGATAATTGTGGAACGCAACGGAAAATACATCAGTATTGCCATTGGCGACCGTAAATACCGCATTAAAAACCTGGAATCTGGGGATACGGCAATTTATGACATGCGGGGGCAAATTGTTAAATTAAATGCGGATGGTATAACCGTAAATGATGCGTTTGGAAATACTGTCACAACCACAAATTCTGGCATAAATTTAACCGATAAAAATGGAAATAATATCATAATGGGCGGGTCTGGGATAAATCTTAATGGTGTTATAATTACCCAAGATGGCACAATGACAACCCCCAGTACCATCACCGCCGGTGGGGATATTACATCTGGATCGGGCAAAACATTGGATACCCATATTCATACATTCCCGTATATGGCGGGGACTACATCTGCAAATGGAACCACAAACCCGCCAACGGCATAGTTATTTATTGCGAAAAAAATAAACAACATCAATGTCATAATTTTGGTATGGAACGCGACATCGAACTTAATTATCAACAAAGCGAAACCGATTTGGATATCCGGGTCGCAAACGGCGATTTGAAATTGGGTTCGGGGCTGGCAAATCGGATAATCATATCATTATTTACTTGGGCCGCACCCGCTGATGGTGATGAAATACCGGTGGGTGTTAAAAACGGCGGTTATTGGGGTGATGATGTCGTATCGCGCGACAGTGAAACACCCGGAACATTTGGATCCAGAATATGGGAAATAAACGGAAAAATAACAGACGAAACACTGGCAAACATTGAATCATATGCGCGTGAATCGTTGGATTGGTTATCAAATGAATCATCGGTTTTGGAATTTTCTGTATCTGCGACACGTCCTGCGATTTCGCAAATTGATTTGACCATTACTTTGACCATGGCAAATGGGGAAATACAAAGTTTGATTTATGCCGATATTTTGAACTGGGGGAAATAAACAATGGCTTTTACACGTCCAACACTTACAGAATTAATCAACAGGGTTTGTACAAACATAAACACATATGTGGAACACGCAAATGCGTTTATTAAACAATCTGTATTTAATGTATTGGCAAAAGTTATTGCCGCGTTGCATCTGGATTTATATGTATATCTGGATGAAATGGCCAAGAATTTTTTTATAACAACCGCAGATATCAATGGTTTAATGGCGCGTGGGTCGGATATGGGTGTATTCCGGAAAAAGGCATCGTTTGCCACCGGAAATATTATTATTACCGGAACGGCCGGGACAAATATACCATTGGGGACATTGTATTCAACCGTGTCCGAACAACAATACAAAACAACGGCCGACGCGGTTGTGGAATCAAATGGGACGGTAACCGTTCCGGTCCAGGCAACATCCACAGGATTAAATGGAAACGCGGATCCAAATACGGAATTTACTTTGGTAAATCCAATTGCCGGATTGTTAAGTGTGGCGACTGCTGATTCCAACGGTATAACCGGTGGTGCCGAAACCGAAGAAACCGAGGCATATCGTGCCCGGTTATTATTGGCATTGCGTAGCGAGGCCGGTGCCGGGGACACGATATTTTATGAAAACGCGGCATTGTCGCGCCCCGGTGTTACACGTGCGCGGGCATATCGGACATATGCTGGGGCCGGCACAGTCGGTGTAACATTTATGATGGACAATACATACGATGATGGCATACCGCATGCTGGTGATATTGCCGATATGAAAGAATATTTGGAATCAATAATGCCGGCGGATTTGAATGAAATAATTGTATTTGCACCCGAACCCACGGTGATAAATATAACAATTAATGATTTAACACCGAATTCTGAACAGTTAAAAAGTGCGATTAATGACTCATTGGGTTTATTATTTGCCGGATATAACTTTGGTGAAACGGTATATCGTGGGCAAATTGAAACCGCAATTGGGTCAACCCCAGGCGAAATTTCACATGTATTGGCGCAACCGGTGACCGATACAACGGTTCCGGTCAATGGAATTGCTGTTTTGGGAACAATAACATATGGGACGGGTGAATAATGGCACATACGAACACACAATATCGTGATGCTGCGCTGGCATTATTGCCGGCGGGTCCCGCATGGAATCGCGCACCCGGATCGGTAATGCATCAATTGATGTGGGCAATTGGTGCATGTATGGCAATTTTGGAAAATGATTTGTCGCGCATTGCATTGGAAACACGTGTACAATTTGCCGATGAATTATTGCCGGAATGGGAATCCGATTATAATATTCCGACCGATACGTCGTTATCTGTGGAACAACGGCGCATACAAATATTACAAAAATCACAAAAAAAGCAATTTCCGACATTGGATGCATTGATTAAATTGGCGGCGGATATTGGTTATGAAATTGAAATAATCCGTCATTTGCCGTTTACCTGTGGCGATCCAAATTCACAATGTGGGGTGGATTTGCGCGAAATTGGGGTAACCCGATCAATGATTGGAATAAAAGTTTTGTCATCAACTGGCGATGTATCATTGGACGATTTTACAAAATATATGGAATCGTTCCTGCCGGCGCATGTGCAATTTGGGGTGACAGTGGCAGGTTAAACAAAGGGGTAAAATATGAAATGGATAGCACCACATGGGGCAACATCAGCATCAGAAAGATATGTAAACGCGCAACCAACAATTGCCGGTTCAAATCCGGATGCCGAATTTTTTAATACGGTTTTGGATGAATTATTGGCGGTAATTGTGGCGGCGGATATGACACCCACAGACGAAAATTTGCATCAAATTGCCGATGCAATTAAATATTTGACGGAACGTGCCGCAACATCCGGGGTAACCAAGGGATCATATTGGTTTGGTAAAACAACCGCCAATTTTACAGTGCCAAATCCCACATTGCCGGAACAAAATTATATTGATTTCACAACATTGAATACATATTCGGCAAAAAGTGATTTGTCGGGTTGGACCCAAACGGGGACATTTGTTCCACCGGCCGACATTGATTTTACAATTTTGATTACATCAAAATTCTGGGACATACCCGAACAAGATGGACAACAGGGTGGTTGGGCGCAATATAATCATACCGATGACGAATGGTCATGGTGGCCAAAAATTATTTCATTCCAAGATGCGGCACTAACTGGCACGCCAACCGCACCAACGCCACCAACAGGAAACAGTAGCACGCAGATTGCAACAACGGCATTTGTTTCCAATGTTTTGGGGGCGGTATATCCCGTTGGTTCATTATATTTTGGTACACAATCCACATGTCCCATGGCAATTCTTATACCAAATTCAACTTGGGAATTAGTACCAAGCGGCAAAGCGTTATGGACAGGTAATGGCACTAATGGAAATACTACAATTGATGCAGGATTACCAAATATCACCGGAAAATTCTCGGCAGACTGTCTGGGCGCATCTGCAATCGCTCATACAGGTGCTTTTTCTGGGACCCCAAGTACCGAAAGTCAATATTATCTTGCGCAAGGCGCTGGGATTACGAGCCAAAGAAAGTATGATTTTAATGCTGCTAATTCTAATTCTATTTATGGCAAAAGTTCGACGGTTCAACCACCAGCATACGTAGTTAATGTATGGCGCAGAACAGCATAATAAAACCAATAAAAATAGGGGATTATATTGGTCGATGTAAGAAATAATTTTGTTATAAATAACGAAAACCCAGAACCACCGGTACCAAATACAGTGGAGGTAAAAAGTACAGTTATTGTGAATAAAAAACCAAAACCGTGTTGTGGCACATATACATATACCCAAGGGACCGCGTCAAATGTGTGGATAATTCCACACAATCTTGGCAAACATCCATCAATTACCGTGGTCGATAGTGCCGGGACTGTTGTTGGGTGTGAAAGAGAATTTTATGATGAAAATACGATTGTTGTTAAATTTAGCAGCCCATTCAAAGGCAAGGCTTATCTAAATTAAAAGGAGTAAAATATGGCATATAAATTTTTAGCAGACTTGGATCTGGCCCAGAATGAACTGCAAAATGCGGTCTTTCAGAATTTGGCTTTGGCACCCACTGCGCCCAAGGCAGGACAACATTATTTTAATACATCAACCAATACATTATTTGTATACAATGGTGCCGAATGGATTGATGCATTATCCCAAGGCAGAATCTATACCGCCGGTTCGGGAATTGATATTTCTGGAACAACAATATCGGTTGATTATACCATTGTTGCGAAAAAATCAGATATTCCTGTAAATGTCAGTGATTTAACAAATGATGCTGGTTATATTACCGGAATTTCTGGTTCTGATGTGACAACCGCATTGGGTTTTATGCCATATAATGCAACCAACCCCAGTGGGTTTCAAGAAAACGTTATTGAAACAATCAAGGTTAATAATACCGCACAAACGGTTACTAATAAAACGGTCAATATTACCGTACCAACAACAGCTGCGGATGTTTCTGCATTGCCTGCCAGTACGAAATATGGCGCATCATTTGATTTGTCTCTGAATACAACGACATATGTTTTGACCATGACATTAAAAGACCAAGATGGCACGGCATTAAGTACCAAAACGGTCGATTTCCCAATCGAAAGTGTGGTTGTAAACGGAACATATGATTCCACGAATAAAAAGATTGTTTTGACACTGCAAAGCGGCGCAACAATTGATGTGCCTGTTGCGGATTTGGTTGCGGGTCTGCAAACAGAAATTACATCTGCCAATAAATTGGATTCAGATTTGGTAGATGATTCAACGGCGACCAATAAATTCGTAACTGCCGCAGATAAAACAACATGGAATGCCAAGCAAGATGCAATTTCGGATTTGGCAACAATTCGTTCGGGCGCGGCTGCGGGTGCAACGGCAACGCAAAAATTAACCGTATCAAATCCGGCATTGACGGCAACGGGTGGTGTATGTGTTTGGAATATAAACAATACACTGACAACAAAACATGTCGGTGTCCATGTGTATGAATCCAGTACCGGCGACGAGGTTGGTGTCGAAGTTAACACATCCAGCAGTACCGTAACAATAACAATAAATTCTACATCAGATATCGCATCCGACACATATTTTGCAGTCATAATTGGTTAATCAACTAAAGGGGAATTTCTATGACAAAGTTTTTGAACATCAGCACAGATAATACACTGGGCGGAAATTCCCCTAGCGATTCCACCGTTGTTTCGCAAAAAGCGACAAAAACATACATTGATAATTGTATTGATGGTGTTACAAGTGCAATACAACCACAACTTAATAATAAGGTTTCATACAACGCTATTATACAAAACTTAAATTCGTTTAATAATAATGGTAAATTGTTTTTATCTACACTTGATAACTGTTTTTATAGCTTAAACCGTAGATTTACAGTAACAGGAACGGGCTTTACTAGTTTTAATGCTGCTGCATTATTCGATGGGGTTTTTGAAAATTATTCATATAACAATATTGATGTTGGCGGAACAGGTGTTGTTACGGTTACTGGAACGGCTATTACTGGAACATATCGTCAAGGATATATTTTAATATCGTTTTATTCAGGAAGGGGGCCAAAGGCGGCGTCTGATGTTACAATACAAATAGAAAACGCTAATGGGAACGTTGCGACATTAACCCCAACCGCGTACTCAACAAACGGTTTGGTGTTGATTGCAGAAGTTCCAACTCTGCCAACAGCAAATGCTATTTCTAAAATAACATTTACTTTTGTGAACAACCGAACTTCGGGAACACTAAACCCGGTTGAATTAGAGTACTTTTGTGCTAGACCGTCAAACACAGGATTATTATCGTATGTATCAAAAACTGGGAACAGCACAATATATGGCAGTTTAACTGCGGATTCGTTTGTTAAAAGCGGTGGAACATCATCACAGTTTTTGAAAGCCGATGGGTCGGTGGATTCTACAACATATGCCCCCAGTGCTTCAATACCGATAGTAAATGATGCGACAATAACAATAACACAAGGAGGCGTGACAAAAGGTAGTTTTACATTAAATCAAGCAAGTGGTGATACTATTGCGCTGGATGCAGGCGGTGGTTCAATAGATGCGATTGACAATTTAACTATTACAAAGAATAATGATGATGAAATCCAAGCTGTTGCGACAGTAAATGCGAATACAGCAGTAGGTGCAACCAATCCGGTTTATGATTGGGTTGGAACACTGCAGGAATATAACGACCAAAATGTGGCTGTGTCGCATCCAGATTGGGTATGCTTTATTACAGACGACGTAGATGGTGGCCTAAGTGTTTACACCAAAAACGAAGTTGATGGTATACTTGCTGCTCTTTACCCTGTTGGGTCACTATACTTTGGCACCCAAACAACATGCCCACTTACTACACTTATACCTGGTTCTACTTGGGAATTAGTAGCACAAGATAAAAGCATTCAAGGTTCTAGCACAAACCATTCTGCGAACACCACTATTAACGCAGGATTGCCAAACATTACAGGTAAAATTTTAGGCGGTGGAAATCTTGGTAATGATGGTAGTTATTTTACAGGCGCTTTCAAACGCACTGGTAAAGGCCCATCAAAAACCGGTGGTGCGCTTGAAAATGCGGAAAGTAATAATAATGTTGCTAATTTTGATGCATCCCGTTCAAGTTCTATCTATGGGGCATCTAGCACTGTTCAGCCACCTGCTTATGTGGCGAACATATGGCGTAGAACTGCATAAAGGAGTAAACAAATGAGTGTTAGACAAGGTGGAAATACTATTGCAGGATTACAAGACATATCAGGTAAAGCCAATGTTGCGTTAGATAATTTAACAAATGCAGGTAAAGAAGTATGTGCAAATATGTCGATGCCAAGCGATAGGTATGTTGGTTTGACATTGGGGGCAATCGGTGCAACATATACAGCACCAGCAGACGGTTATGTAAGTATTGTAGGAACAGCAACCGGTTCAGGCAGTTATGTTGTTATAGTAAATAAAAGCATGTATGCAACCGGAAGAGAAACGTCAACAGGTTTTGGTGTTCGTGCGTGGTTGCCTGTAAATAAAGGCGATAGTTTTAGGGTAGAATATAACCAGTATTCAAATGGCAATTTCAGATTTATCTATGCACAAGGCGCACAATAAAAGGAGTTAACAATGTATAAAGCAATTAAAGACGATAAAATCATAGCAATATCAGACACAGACAGCGAATTCCCTTGCCTGGTTAAGGACGAGGTTGTTGAAGATACGGAACACGTGGCCACCGACTATGTGGAATATGAAGGCGAATATATCTTAAAGGCTGATTATCCTATTGAAGCAAGGAACGAAGAAATACGTGCAGAACGTCAAGCGCGTTATATTGTTGAATCTGACCCGTTGCGCCTTGATTACGATGAAGCATTAGCCCGTGGACAAGATAACGCAGAAGCATTAAAAGAACAATGGTTGGCAAGCAAGGACAAGATTCGTGAAGAATTGCCGTATATTGTAGAATCAGAAGACGAAGAAGAAACAGAGTCAGCAAAAGAAGTTGAATAATAATACAAATAAAGGGGTCAAAACATGAAAAAACAAACAAAAGAACCAAATTTGGTCATTGAAACATTTTTATCAATGTGGAAATTGTTTGTTGGCGCATTGATTGTCACAAATTTAATAACAAGTTTGATCTGGGCATCGGTGCATTATGGCTATTTTTCAAAAAGTTTCAGTGGCACAACATCAACCACTGAAATGTGGCAAGATGGGACCAATAACAATCAAAGTATAAACAATGGCTAGTCAATATATGAAAGTAACTGTTCGGGGTGTTGGTGGTGGACGTGCCGGTGCGCGTAAACCAAATGCCCCCCGCATTGTTTTCCAAAAACCAAAAATAAGGATTGTCAGTGGAAAAAATAAAGCATGATATTATTGCTTGGTGGTTACGAAATATATTCTTTCGCCGTCTGGGCAAACGATATCCGGAATTTTTTACCAAATTGATAAATGACAACACCGACAGTCGCCTGTGTCGTCGCATCATGAAAATGCGATACATTGGTGATGAAAATGGTGACCAAATGGCATTTGAATCAATCGCATACACAATTCATGTATCGCCCAGGCGCGTGTTCGAGGTTCATAAAAAGTTCATAGACGATTTCATAAACCGCTGATTTCCGCCACAACCTCTATTCATAACTTTGGGCATAATAATTATTTGCCAATTTACCCATAATTCCTGTGTAAACAAAACCACAGGAGTTTTTTTATGAATCCATATAGTACAAACCAATATGTGCAACAAATGATGCAACAGATGGCACAACAGCCCCAATCGGTGCCTATGCCATTGCAACACGTCAAAGAACAGATAATTTCATATCCCGGCATTGACAGCCCGGAACAATTATCAACATTGCCACCGGTGCCAAATACGATTTATTTGGGGTTGAATTTGCGTGACGGCAAAATATATATGCGCCGGATGAACAATGATGGTTTGATGGATGTAAAAACATTTTCTGTGACCACGGAACAGACCAAAAAAACCGACAATGCGGAAATTTTGGATCGTTTAACAAAAATTGAATCAAATCAAATCGATATCCAATCAATCATGGATCAAATTTCAAAATTGAAATCTTCCCAGACAAATATCCAGGCGATTGCAGATCGCATGGCGAAATTGGAAAAAAAGATAGGTGGCAAACATGAATCCACAAATGATTTCAATTTTGATGAATAGAGTTTTGCAAGGCCAACTTGCAAATCATCCGTTGATGAAAACCGTAAATCAAATGATGGCCGGTAAGACCCCTGAACAACAGCGGCAGACCATCATAAATGCGGCCCAAACATACGGATTTGACCTTAACCAACTTCCCCCCGAGGTTCTGCGCCGCGCGGGTTTGACGAAATAACAAAACAAACCAAAAGGAAAAAACTATGGCAGAAAATACACCAATGACACCGGCTGATATGGGTGCGGTGTTGGGTAACCATTGGGGGAACGGGTTCCCTTATATGGCAAACGGCTTTGGTTTTGGCAACAATGACATGATGGGCATTTTGTTCTTGGTGTTATTGATGGGCGGTGGTTTCGGAGGTTTCGGCGGCTTTGGTGGTCGCGGATTCTTTGGAACCGAAGCATTACAAAACCAAATGCAACAGGGCTTTGATAACCAAAACACAATGGCGAATCAACGCGAAATCTTGGCGGCGGTTAACCAATCTTTCCACGATAACTTAAATGTTATCCAGGACAAGTATGGCGAAATAACCCGTGACATCTATGGGGTTTCTGGTCAAGTCGCCCAAGTATTGGCTAACCAAAATGCGTGTTGCTGCGATACCAAGATGTTGATACAAGAAACATCTGCACAAAATCGTTATGATGCATTGAAAAACACAAATGACATCAATGCTGTCACAATCGGTCAAACGCAGAAAATCTTGGATGCAATTTCTACAAACAAGATTGAAGCATTGCAAGGCCGTATCAACCAATTGGAATTGAACAACGCAGTTGCTGGTGTGGTTCGTTATCCAACAACATTTGCATACAACGCTGGGCAATCGCCTTTCTGTGGCGGATGCAACGGTTGTGGTTGCGGTTTCTAACCCGATGGGTGGGGTTCGCCCCACCCGTGAATTTCCAAAGGAGTTTGATATGAATTGTAATTGCGAAATTTTACATCGGGGAACCAATCTAACAACAGATGGGGTGTTGACGGTCACGAATTCAAATAATATCGCCAATTTTGACGATTTTGTAATGATTTTGTGTCTGAATCCAAACAATATAATCACTGGCGCACCTGTTGCATATACTGTGACAATAAATGGAAATGCGGTGCCAATCTGGGACAAATGGGGATATCCAATACAAACCGACAGATTGTGTCCGCGGAAACGTTATTGGGGAAAATATATCACAGGGACCGGTGTTACACCACATGTCTCGTTAATGAATGTTTGTTGCACTGTTCGGGATGCTTTATCGGTATCAGCCGTGGCAACAACAGAAACCACAGGGGATTAACCATGACCACAGCAGAAAAAGCAAAAGAAGCAGTGTTGGAACGGGTAATTGAATTGGCAAAAACTGCCGAAATCATGGAACTGTTCATTTTGACCGACACAATCAGTCAAATAACCGGCGAAACCACACAGCATTTGGCGACATTACCAGATATGTTGTTAAAGATAATGGCAACACCACACTTAGGCGAATCCAAAAACAAAGAGGTTAAAAAATGATTACACATGAAGAAATAATGACTTTGCGTGACCATTTGTACAGACATGGTATGGCATTGATGGAAAAAGTAAAAAAGATGTTTGATACCGGTGAATTAACATCGGCCCAAATGTCTTTTGCGGGCGATATTATGAAAGATATTGCCAAAATGGACAAATCATTGTCTGCCGCATGTTATTACGATGCACAACGCGGGGCATCTGCCGACAGAACGTACTAAAATAATGGGGGCAGATATTCCTGTCCCCTATATTTTATTGCGAAAAAACGCAAAATACAATCGAATATAATAGGTGCGTAAAATGAACAGGCAGACCCAAGGTCGTAAAATGTATAAATTCACTTTGACAGCACCAAAAATAGCATACGGGGCATTTGGTGCATTTATGTCATTTATTGGCGATGTCAAAATGGCCATGCTGGGACTTTTTATTTGTATTGCCGCCGACACAATAACCGGATTTATTGCCGCACCATATCGGAATCAACGCAGAACATCAAACGACCTGCGACACGTGGTTCCAAAAATTATCACATATTTTGCGGCCGGATTATTGGTTCACATGTGCGAACAATGGGTTTTGCCATCATGGGCCAATAATATGGAATTGGCCCGAATAATATTCAGTTTCTTTGCCGGTACGGAAATTATGTCTTGTTTTGAAAATATGAAAGACATCACCGGATTACGCATTTTTGATTTATTAACATTGAATTTCAAAAAACAAATCGAAACCAAAGTGGGCATTGATCTGCCCGAACAAACAAAGGAGTAAAGCATGATCAATTGGCTTTTAACCAACTGGGACAAAATTTTTGCTGTTTTGGGTATTATTGGTGCAGCATGTACCGGATTTGTTGCCACATTTGGCAAAACAAAATGTCCATGGTTGGCTTGGATTGTGAAAATTTGCGATTGGATGTCTGTTGTAAATACTGCTGAAAACAAAGCAAAAATTGAAAAAGCAACAAAAAAAGCAAAATAATGAAGACATTTGTCAAAACAATATGTGTTGGCAACTTTTATAATTTTTGCATATATAAAATAACCGACTCTGTTGGACGAATTTATTATGTTGCCGAACCAATTACACATGGCGTAACCAGAACGGCAGAAACCGAATTGGAATTGACCAAAATCCTGGAAAGGGATGTTGCGCCATTGAATCAATTTTGGAGTAAAGTACGTTGAAAAAATGCTTTGGATTATTCTTGGTATCATTTATGTTATCGTCCTGTGGGGCGCAATCCGTCAGTCATGATATTGCACAAAACGCAATAAATGCCACCACGGCACTGGAACAATCCTTGTCGGCACAATGTGCCACAGAAAATATAAAAAGCCAAATAAACGGCATAAAATCACAAATAAAGACCATTTCAACAGCATGCGAAACCGAAAAACGGGTGATTGAACAGGAAAAATTGCGCTGGAAATGGTCGTTTTTTGCACTGGTGGCAATGATTGGATTTTATATCGCCAGAAAAATACTTAAATAACCAAGGAGGGTAAACATGTACGAATTGATAAGAAAGTACGAGGGGTGTCGGTTAACTGCATATAAATGTCCGGCGGGTGTCTGGACAATCGGATACGGTACAACGGTATATCCAAATGGCCAACCTGTGCGCGAGGGCGATAAAATCAGTCGTGCCGAGGCCGAAGCATTTTTAACCATGTATATCAAACAAAATATAAAACTGCCCACAGGATTAAATTCCAACCAACAGGAAGCATTAAGGTCTTTAATATACAATATCGGCCAAGGCGCATTTGATCGGTCCAGTTTGAAAAAAGCAATAATTGCCAAAGATTGGAAAGCAGTTTGGAAAAATTGGGATTGGGTCACCGGCGGAGGTCAATTCTTGAAAGGTTTAGCAAAACGCCGCGCCGAAGAATTGCTGTTATTCTTTTCATAGGTTATATTAAAATATAAACAAAATCGTTTGTTGATAATAAAATACGATTTATTTTACACAAAGCACCTTTCCGATTGTGTCGGAAAGGTCTTTTTTATGCGGCCAACGGCACCACCCAATTCCAATTTGCCGCAAATTTCCGCACATCATCTGCATACAAAGTTCGGAAATCGTCCGCTAGGGCGCGCCATATAGTTCTTTCACCCTTTGTTATGAATAAATTGAACGGAAAATTCAAGTCATAACAAAGGGTTTTGCCTTTTAATTCAACAGTTCGGAAGATGGATTTTATGATTTCGCGTTTTGGGGCAACTTCCGAACTTTCTATAAACAGATCCGCCGCACACGATGCCGCGGTAAATAACTGGACAATTGTATCATTTACACCGGAATCCGCAGAAACATTGGCATCCAGTTTTGATTGAATTTCCGCAATTTGCGCCTTTAATTCGGCATCTTTGGTCGAATACAGGTCATCGGCGATTTTGCCATCCAGGTACATATTCACCAATGCCGATTGTCGTTTTATCGCCACATTCAAATCATTTTGCAATTCTGCTATGGCACGCGCTGCATATTCCGATTCGATTTCCTTGGCCGATTTCAGATATTCCCGCACATCGGCAATAACATCGCGTGGCACTTGGATCATTTTCAACACTTTATATATTTGGGCAGTAACCACATCTTCATTGACCGCCACATGCCGCCCGGATTCATTCCATGTCATCAAATAATTGTATTTATCCTTTTTGCGTTCGGTTGTAACCAGACGATGTGAATAAAAATCACGAATTAAACCGCGATACAAATAATCCTTGCTGCCCCACCGGGTTGATGGGTGCTGATTTTTGCCCGCCAAAAGCGCATTACATTTATCCCAAAGCGGTTTTTCAATCAGTGGCGTATATTTATGCGGAAATGTATATTTGCCCCACCGGGCCACACCATAATAAAACGGATTTGACATTATTTTATGAATATGCGATTTTGCCAACTTTCCGCCCGTATCAGTGCGCAAACCAATATCATAGGCATAACTAACCAGTCCGGACAACGAAACGTCCCCAGAGCCATATTTTACGAATAATTGCCGCACAAGATCCGCATTATCATCCGGCAAAATATCAGACCGATTATGAGCGGTGCGGATGTTTTTATAACCCAAAGGCCCACGACCCGGATATTCGCCCCGGGCAACCTTTACCGAAATGGACCGTTTAACATTTTCTTTGAAATGCAAACTGTATGATTCCGCCATTAAAACACCCTGGTGCCACATAATGATTTCAGTGCCGGAACTTTCGGCATTTATAACAATGTTTTCACGGCAAAAATGGATTTCCAATTGCCCAGAACGGCGGTATTTTTCTAAAAGCGGTATTTCCATAAAAGACCGCTGGGCGCGATCAATTGTATCAATCAATAATGCGGCGCGATTTGCTACGCAATAATTTAAACATTCAAGGAATTTTTTACGGTCACCGGTTGTGGATGATTCGACTAAAACAAATTCACGCAATACGGTCATTTGCCGGCGTGCCGCATAGTCGGACAGGCGTGATACCTGCGCCGGCAGCGAATATTCTTTGTCTTGTTTCTCGGAACTGATCCGGGCCAAAATTACGCAATTTGTCGTCATGTTCTTTCTTTAATACGGTCACAGCACGCAAAAACCGGACAAGATGACCAGATGCCGAATACAATTCGGTATCTGATGGTGAATAACCATTTGCGCTGGCCATTCTTGTCAATTTATGTTCAAGTTTTGTCATTACTGTGCCACCTTTATCAAATAAAATCAAGCCAATCGTTTGCCCAATTTAATTTCCCAGCATTTGTCCAACCCCAAGTCGTTGGGTTCTGTTGTTATTAAGACCTTGTTTATTTCAAAAACCATTGTTTGATTTGTATAACCACGATGAAAACATACGCGAGAATATTCGCAATATGGTGTAAAATCCCACCCATCATAATTGCTGTATCTGGCATAATCGTCTGCGCCGTGTGCGCCATCGCGGCACAGATACGATAACCGTTTGTTCCAATACGGTGTGCATGCGCGATATTCCGATGTCTTTTCGCCACTGGCGATTTTGTCATACCATTTACTTTTAAGAACCAGATGTAATGTTTTCATTTGGCTGTCTCTTGTGCTTTTGGTGGATAATATTCCAACCGATCCATTGTTGATAATGCGTTGCCCCAATTTGGGCGTTTGCGAATATGCCGGTACAGTTTTTCATTCATAAACGCACAAAACGCGATACGTTCACCGGTTCGCGCGGCGTATTTTTCCAATTCATCCAAAAACAATTCAAAATGCCCATTGTGCGGCGCAATACTATCAACGGTAATAATATCTTTGCCATCATCTGTTTTTGCATAAATGCCATATATTGCACCAAACCAGTAATGATACGGCGTTGTGCGAAGATTAAAAATACGTTTGGCAACCACACCCGCCGCCCATTCAATATCGGTAAAATTCAATTTTGGCGGCACATCCGGTACTAACAAATCTATATCAATAATGCGTTTTAATGCCGGTTTCATTTTGCACCGCCTTTACTTTTTTGAAAAAATGGCAATTGTGCCGTAAACAATTCCTACAATCCATGCAACGATACTTAATGGATCATTCAACATACACCCAAAAATACTCCAAAGCATTGCGCAAATATAGTCATATTGATATTGTTTCATCGTTTATCCTTTTTTTCGTATTTCTTCCAAGAATACGTAATAAGTTACCCCAGCCATCCAGAAAATAACATTATTCCAAGATGGCAACCAACGTCCCAATGCAGTGGCCAAAACAAACATTCCAACCCCGCAGAAAATTTTTATAATGAAATTCATTTCACGTCCTTTTGTTTTACCCATTTTTTCTTTTCTGCTGTTTCAATACAGTATTTACAACTATCTAGCAGTGATTTAAGTGCCCCAAATTCATCGTCATACATTTTTTCCCAACACGAACGAATAACCACATCCATGTAATGAATCAACCCCTTGGGTGCTATTATTTCCAAACTATCACGCATTTGTGTCATTACTTATCCTTTTGTTCTAACAACTCACGAATTTCAAACTGGTTTGGGTCAAGTCCTTTTTGCACCAATTTTCTAAATACCTGACCCCTGCTATCGCCAACTGTTTCAACCTGCCCTATTTGTTTTTTTGAAAACGCCCCAAACATCACTTATCCTTTTGTTCTGCTTTTTCAAATACAATGTATTTAATACCCAAATCCTTAAACGGTATATTTATTTGGTCGCCATCTTGATTGTTCCAAATAGCAATAGTGCCGTTGTTGGCAATACCAATTTGAACCGCAATGTGTTCAGGTGTTTGTTTATCAAAACGAACCGTACAATAATGTTGGGTGTTATTTATTTCTGTTAGTTTCATCACTTGTCCTTTTGTTCCAGTGCTGTTATTTTTTGTCCTTTCCATAACAAAAATCCAATTCATAACCGTTGCCTTTGGCACAAATATCACAAGGTTCATTTGATAAAATCTTGGCAATTTTACGCAATTTCGCAAATGTTATAACTTTTTGTTCTGACGGTGTTATTGTGTATTTCATTTTACATCCTTTTGTTCTGCTTGTTCGTGTATGTTGCCAATGATTTCACAGGCATATTCAGGGTAATCGCGCAACTGACAATGGCACTCGTCACCACAATCGTGGTACAAATTAAATGGGTATATGCCATCTATAAAGTTTTCGCCATTTGCGTATTCTACAGTAGCGGTGCTAAATAGACCATCGCCGCATTTTATTATGTCACCGATATAAATCAGGTTTCCATTTTTATCTTTCAAACCTGTGCATTGTTCAAATACTGGGTCTGTAATAAAATCTGGATGATAACCATTGTCGCCAAATTTTAATTCAAGGTAAAAATATTTTTTTGATACTTTATCGTCCCACACTCTAAACTTAAATCTGTCGTTCATTTTACATCCTTTTGTTCTAGTGTTGTTATTTGTTTTATGGTTGTTTTACAATAATCGTGCAGATTTTTTTGTATTTCCCATATATCATCACCATCTTTTACTTTTTTCATATCATCTTTTATGTTTTTTAACGCATACTTTGCGACATCCAATGCCTTGCGTGTGCGTTCCAATTCAGGTTCCAGTTTTCCGATTTTATCGGAAAGGTCTTTAAGTTCTTGCCATAGTTTTCTTTCACCCCTTATATTACATTTAGAACATAATAAATATGCCTCTTCTACCAAACCGCCAGCACCTGCTAATTGTAAAACCATTTCCAATCCCTGCTGACAGAACGGACATTTCATATCACTCATTGTCGCCTCCTTTATTTTGTATATATTGCCTTTTTCTTGGTGGGGCGTTGCCGAGTCGAACGGCAGGACTTCCGATGCAAGCGTGCTATCTAGAATTTCAAACGCACCTTGCAGAACACCCCAAATTTTGCCTTACGCATTACGCTTTATCAATCTTGCCCACCAAAGACCGCCGAACGGAAGTCCGCGATGGCGCGAACGGCGTACGCGCAGTGGTTCGCACAGATGTACGCACAATAGGCCGCCGAACTGAACGAGTTGAAGAACACCCACGACCCAATATGTTTTTCACCGTCTTTTTCCCATACACAACGACACCAAGCAGAACAACCGTCTTTATCGGGCATTGGATTGCCTGTTTTGGCATATTCGCCGTCTGTTGATGATTGCAAACAATGGATTTCCAGTAATTTTATTCCTTTTTCCGCAACATCATCCCTAATTTCTTTGAAATACGCCGGCAAATGATAATAATTATAAATTTTTTCACCGTTATATTCACGCACAGATTCGCCACCAACAAGCACATCGTCGGCGGTTATTGTGATATAATCTTTGTCGGTTATCACATTTTCCGGACGACTTTCGGCATCTGGTTGCACATTTTCGGCACGAGTTTGTAATTCTTTCTTTATTTCAGCAATATCTGTCCAGTATGTGTTCTGGCTTTCTTGCATTTCATTGACAGCATCTACAAGTTCGTTGATTTTTCGAACTAGCGTATTTATTATTTTTGTGTTGCATTCTACATTTATAAAAGACCCATCTCGACTAGTGATTTCATATTCGCTTAATTTTTCAATCATTTTAACCCCTTTTGATTTATAACCAATTTGGTTTTGTGCGGTTGGTCCAGCGGTACCAATCCGGTTTCATGTTAAATTTTTCACGAATGCGCTGGCGGTTTAATTCGATGTCCGGACCCGTTGGGTCATAATCATAATCGCGCATTTGTGCTGTGAATAATTCCGGCCCGGAATCCGTAAAATTGGTTTTGAATCCGCGGTGATGCATTTCGCGCAATAATTGACCATACCGGCGGGCGGTAAATATGCTGTGCCGTTTTGCCCATTTCATGTGGCCATGCCCCAGGCAATACACATGCGGCGCATCCGTGATATTGATGTTTTGTTTCAGCACACGTGGCAATTCACGGTATTCGGCGATAAGGTGCTGATCAGACAATTCGCTGACGGGAATAACGTTAATCCTTGTCATTTTGTGTCCTTTGATAATCTTGGTAATTTGTAAACACGGACGTATTCACATTCTTGTTCAATTTCATATTCGGTATCTGGCATGCAATGCGCAATAATTTCCTTAATATCTCGTTCCATTTGTGCTGCGGTTTCCGGACACCGGGATTTAATAGATAACCCATAATCTGTTTTCAAAATGCTATATACAATCGCAAGATTATGTTTGCTTTTATGTGCAGTCCATGCTGCGTAAATGCCACGACTGTGTGCCATACATGCACCGATCAATCCAAACGGATTATGCATCAAAGATTGTTGTTGTATTATCATATTTGACCCTGTTGTTTTGGCGCGGGCGGCAATGATTAAAACCGGCAGTTGCAAGTATCAACCATTGCCCCCGCATAATTTGCCGGTTTTTTTGGGACACCCACCGGCGGGGCGGAAACCAACCATTTATGCACCTTTCTTCAATGGTTTCTTCTAGGTGCAACCCAAAACTTGGCGGGGGACTGGTGGGAATCGAACCCACGACTGCCGGTGCATGTGAAAATTACGCCTTTCTGCACCGGCCCGCTAACCATCTGCGGCACAGTCCCCGGAACTGGGAGTCCGTGGGGACTACTAGCCATCCGCACGGACATATTGGTGGGGGTATCAATGTTTGCCCCCATATAATCGGCATATTCGGAGGGATTTTTCACGATTTAGACAAAGAATGCCGATTATACCGCCAATGCTAACGACCGCATTGGCAAACTGTTTTTTTGCGTCGTGCAATCGCCCGGCGCGGGTTATATAGCACATCCAATATTGGTTTTGTTAAATCAACCGGAAATAATGGTAATTGCTGATTCATTTCCGCCCCCCGACCAATCGTGCGCCAAAAATAACCCAACAAAGTATCGGTGCGAATATTCCACATATCAGCAACGAAACGTTTGTAAGACGTAATTTAACGATGGATGCGCCACAATAAACCGCGGCCAAAACCCAATAAATAACCAATGCCGTAATCATTTTAAAACCCCCATTGTTTTTGCTTTGTTTTTGTATGCATAAACTGACTGTTTCTGAATGCCCATCGCGGTGGCAATTTGTGCCGCATCACCATTGAATTGATGATAAAATTCAATAAAACGGTTCATTTGCGATTGGTTTTTATCCGCATGTAATTTGGTATGTTGTTTATCCTGGGTGCCATCCAATTCGGCATCAATCTTTTCAAGTGGATAAATGTTGTTTTCGGCCGCCAATTCTTTGCGCGGATCCAGGAAATCATGCAAAGCATGTAATGTTGCAAATTCCGCATCCACCAATGACAATTTATATTTGCGGCGATGAACCAACCATAATTCGGTTTGAACACATGGGCAGCCACAATTTCCACATTTTATAGTCACAGGTTTTGAAAAATCATAAACCCAATATTCTTCCAAATTGACGTTTTCAGACAACCAAACAGGTGTTATTTGGTCCGGATCAATCGTTTTGCCGGCATCAGCAACACGATCATCGGTTGAAACATCATCAACCATATTGCTGACATCAGCAAAATGGGTATCCGCTAATTTTTCAGCCAAATTAACCCGTTCGCGCACAGGACGCGCAGTTGTTTTTGCAACTTTTTCCGTTTTGGAAACAGTTTCATTAAGTTCCAAAACCCTAAAACTTGACAAAGATGTTTTATTTGACAACAAATCAGTTTGCGTATATGCTGTGCATGCAGTGGCTAATTCATCCATCAGGACAACAAAATCATTACGATTTTTGCTGTTAACAATTGTGTCACAGATAACAGTCAAAAATTTTGATTTTAATTCAGTGTCCAGAATAGTCATGGTAAATCAGCCCCCCCTGCCTGTGTTATATGTTGAACACCGTTACATCTTGGCCAACGGCACAACGACCATCGGCGGTA
>CADCAA010000003.1:1372-104441 GCA_902799285.1 uncultured Pseudomonadota bacterium | reverse complement strand
CAAATAACTGATCATACGCTTCAAATCGCCCAGGTATAAATCGGAAAAGACCGCAGAATTACTGGATGCATCCCAATAATAGTTCGAATTTGTCGGGTCTGATATTTTTGATGCGACCGTCAAGCGTGGTGTGACCGAACCCGCATATCCGACCGTCACATACATCGCGGTAATACCACCATACAACATTTTAACAGAACCGTTTATTGTTAAAATCACCGGATTATTTTTAGGATTATCGATACTGAGTCCCGATAAAGTTAAATTCGTCACAAACAAATCACCCGTCGTAAATGATGAAAATTTTCCCACGTCCGTCAGTGATAATTTACCGGATATTTCCAAATTTCTGGAATCCGAAGTTAATGATCCGGATACCGTCGCACTTTTGGTTGAAAATTCGCTGTCGATTGTCGTGCGATTATCGAATACCAGATTCCGAGTTGCAACTTTGCCTATGGTTAAAAATTCATCAAAACTGCCGTTAACAAATCCGATATTTTTTATATTTTCTATATCATGAAAACCCAAATTTAACGATGAACGCATGGTTGCGTCGTCGGCATTATCAGACGGCACACGCCACAGGTACAGTGCGTTATCACGACTGATTGTTGTGGTACTGACGATTCCATCATGTGCATCAATTCCTAAATCGCCGACCGATGCACGCCATGTTCCGTTCGCACCGTACGCTTTGTTGCCTTCGATAAAACCGACATGACCGCCAGCCATATTTACAATTTGACGCGTCCGGAACGGTGTGATTGCATCAGATTCATAAACAACCACACCCTGGAGTGTTGATTGACCGTTAAAATCCTGGGATTTCAAAACGCGCAATTGATATTTAGCATCGGGGTTATCTATGATGCCGGCCGACAATCCATATTTTGCCAAATCACCAATTTCAACCCGCGTGATATTGCGACCGTATGGTCGTATCATAGTTTCACGATTATCAATAATATATCTTTCCAGCGCACTTTGTATTTCAGCCATCTGTTTAGTGACCGCGATATTTTCACGACGAATAATTGCATCGCGTTCATATTTAAAAACGAACGGTATTATCAGCATCGCAAGCGATATGCTTAATAACAATTCAACAAGCATATTGCCGCTTTGTTGTTTTTTTGATAAAAATTTACATTTCATTTTCATTTATCCGTCACACTTTTTTTTGTTTGCCAATCAGATGCCATAATTGCGCTGAATTCATTTTTCTGGGGTGTTTGTGGTATTTGTGTGCGACCCAATTTGAACGATGAAAAAGTCGGCATTTTATTGGATGGGAATGTCCAACCGCCAATCTTTAACGGCGCGTTATGCGACATCAATAATTCGCCCGATACAGTTAATCCAAAATCATCATAAAACACCATATCTTTGGCAGATATATATGGCGTATACACAGAATTAGATGATATCGCAGTAAATGAATTTATTGTTTTACTGCCCGATGATTTTAACGAAAATAAATTACCAATACGAACAGAATTTTTTATCGTGGCACGATCTGTGATAATTGTGCCGACATTACTGAAATTATTACCATTCATATTGTTCGCCGTGATATTGCGAAAACCACTGATATCGCCCAGCGCACGAATTGTATCAATATTTGCATCATTACCCTGGATATTTGCCCCAGATGAAAAATATATTGTGTCCGCATCAATATCATCGGATTTAATAAATGTTGAATTTATGTTTTTTACAGTCACAGAATCCGCATCCAATGTTCCAACATCCAGTAAATCTTTGCCGCCCATATTCAAATTGCGCAACATAGCATTCAAATTATTTTGGCCCGGAATTTCGTCCGTTGCATCGTCGTCTGATTTTTGCGACACAATCGTATCAGATGCGCCACGATGCAAAAATTTTGTTCGGTCTTGTAATGAAAAATTGTACGACACACGATATATCAAATCGCCGGGATTAAAATTTGGTGCCGACACAGCCCAAGTATTTCCATATGCAATTCCATCATCGCCTACAACCGCCGCGGCCGTTCCAATTTGGCGCGCAATTTGATTCGTTCGTAATGCCGAATCAGATACATTAAACGCCAAATAAATATCCGTTGTTGTTGTGCCACGATATTTTTGTCGGTCTATGAATCCGGCGGTGACCAATGGGGATATTTCCTGGATTTCATCATCGGTTAATTGGATTTCGGCAACGTCATCCCATTCGGATTGTTTTTGTCGCACAAAATTTAATGCATCGTTTTCAACATCCAGAATTTTTTGTGCCACAGATATATTTTCAATATCGCTGTATGTGTTTTCGATTTGTTTATACATAAACGGGGCCGCCACCGCCGCAATTGATATTGCCAGCACTACCTCTAACAACGACGCACCACGTGATGCGTTATCAAAAATTTTCGTTTTATATACAGTCACTTTTTCCAGCCATTAAACATTGTTTTGCATTTATTCTTTGTTCCAATCGTTCCCAAAACAGGTATTCGCACAATATATGTTGCGCCAACGACGACGAACTGTATGTTTCACCCAAAGACGATATGATATCGCGACACGTTGTTGTTTTGTCGTCATCTTTTTTTGGATTTTGCAAAATTGCATATCCATCGTTATTTAATCCGGATACATTTATATCCGGCAATGTTGTCGTACTGGCCGGGCGAATATCAACAATGACCGCACCATTTTCACCCGCGTTTAACGCCCGCGATGTTTGGTCGCGCAGGGTTATATGCGATGCCGTTATATTATTCACAGAAATACCACTGTTGGAATTATATGATATTGAATTTGTGCCACTGACGTACACATCTTGGCCACTGCTGACATTCAGGTATGCGCCAACCTCAAGCCTTTCGACACCCAATGTTATGCGTTCAGTTTCCATATTACCACGAATATCCCATTTGACCGGCCCGGTAAAGCCAGTTCGCCCCGCAGTCATATCAAATGAATAAACCGACGCAGATTCTGATTCAAAATTTCCGGCCGAACCATATTCAGAAATTGTTTTTCCAAAAACACTTTTTGCTTTTAATGCGCCACGCGTCAACGCCAATGCCGACCCCCCGGATTTAGATTGGAAAATACTTTTATCAGAATTCAAAACCTTGATTTTATTTTTGGAATTACGTTCAACTTCGTTTCCGGTAATATCCAACGTATCAAAATTCGCCGTGTCCGCAACCAGATTATGCCCCAGCACCCTGTTTGTATTTTCAATTGAAAAATCATTCATATCTAAATCGGTTAAAAACACAGAATTATTTATATCGGGTTCGTTACGACGGACAACATCCTGGTATAATGTATTTAATGGCACACCAACAACCAGCCCATTATCTGTTTGTGCTGCATAAAAACCAATTCTGCGAACCATTTCGGCAATTTGAATATTTGTGATTTGGCCACCATTGACAATCAATTCGCCACCAATACTGGAATCATCCTTGTTGATAACCAGGTATATATCCTGGCCAAATGCGGTACGCGGAATATAGCCCAATGGCAAACCATATGGTTCCAGCAAATCTGAAAAATCATTTCCACGAATCGTTGTTTTGCCATACGCAATCGAATCCACATTTTCACGAATAAATATACGCGCCGCGGTTTCCGCCGCATCAATTTGATGCACAGACGAATACATTTTGGCATCCACATCATTTGTAATTAAACGATTGGTTAAAATAGGCATAAAAAAGAACAGCAACGACAATGCTAATAATGCCTGTAATAAAAAATTACCGCGTTCTGTTCGCAAAAAACATCCTCTCTGTGATATATATATGTGTTTAGGTTAGCAACAGAAAAAAGATATTGCAATCAGTTTTAAGATGATTTATATTATAGCCAGTTGTTGGTTGATTTTGATAATTTAATTATATCAACCGTGGTATTCCAAATAAAAATTATAAAAGAAAGAAAATGCAAAATAAAAAAAATCAGTCTTCTGTGGGGTTGATGATTCAACGTTGTCATAAATGGCGTGTTCGTCGCAAACAATTAATCGACCAGGCGCGCACGGTTTCGGACGAAATCGAACGTGAACGCTTGCTGCAGGCCGCCGAACATTGTGTTCGTATGACAAATGCTGAACAGGAAAAAATCGATTCAATTCGCGACAGCAAGGAAAAAGCGGCGGCGGTCGCTGCGGCCGAGGCTGAGGTTGCCGCGCAAGAAAAAGCCGGTACGGATGCCGATGCAAAACAGGATTCCGAAGAAGAAATTCCATTTCCTGATTTCATTACAAATTTGAATTAAAAACTATTTTACTTTGTTGTTGAAATTTTACTTTTCTTTGGTATTCTTTGCCACAAGGAAAGTATTATTATGGATAACAATTACACTGTACTTGCACGTAAATATCGCAGCCAAGATTTTCAATCGCTGATTGGCCAGGATGTTTTGGTTAAAACGTTAACAACAGCTATACAAACCGGTCGTATTGCACACGCCTATATTTTTACCGGAATTCGTGGGACCGGCAAAACCAGTACCGCGCGTATTTTGGCCAAGGCATTAAACTGTTTATCGTCCGATGGTCCGACCGCAACACCATGTGGTGTATGTGAAAACTGTCGCGCTATTGCGGCGGGACAACATATTGACGTTATGGAAATCGACGCGGCGTCTCATACTGGTGTTGATAATATTCGTGATATTTTGGATGCCGCACAATATCGCCCAACCAATGGCCGGTACAAGGTTTACATCATCGACGAAGTTCATATGTTATCAACCGCGGCTTTTAACGCGTTGCTTAAAACATTAGAGGAACCACCCGCACATGTTATTTTTATTTTGGCAACGACCGAAATTAGAAAAGTGCCTGTGACAATTTTATCACGGTGCCAGCGATTTGATTTGGTGCGTGTTCCTATTGAAACATTGAAAAAACATTTTGATTGGATTGCCGGTCAAGAGAAAGTCGAGTTGACAGATGCCGCAAACGAATTATTGGCGCGCGCGGCGGATGGTTCTGTGCGTGATGGGTTGTCTTTGTTGGACCAGGCGATTGCTCAAACCGGTGGTCACGTTGATGAACAGGCCGTGATGGATATGTTAAAACGCGCGGACCGCAATATGGTTGTCGATTTTATGGATACCATATTATCCGGCGACACGGCGCGGGCTTTGGAAATGGCGGACACGATTTATACTAATGGCGCGGATTTATCTATGCTGTTGACCGACATGATGGAATGGACGCATTGGGCAACACGTATGCATCCGGCGATAAATGCTGGCGACGGATTGAATTCACCATATACCGCTGACCAACGCGAAAAAACACGCAAAATAAATTCGCGCGTTTCATTAAATGTATTATCCCGTATTTGGCAGGTTATGGTTGCGGCGGTTTCTGAAATGCAAATGTCGGGAAATCAAAAGCAATGTTTTGATATGTTGGTTGTGCGTATGATGCATATTGCCGATATGCCGTCTGTACCGGAAATATTGAAAAACAATCAAAACACCGTTGCATCAAAGCCCGAGGCAAAGCCGGTTGAGGCACCCACAGCAAAACCCGCAAACAAAATAAATACGGCTTCTGAGTTGGGACATGCGATGCAGGCCGATAAACAGATTTTGTTATATACTTATTTTTCTGAAAATGTCGAGGTATGCGAAATTTCGGACGGCAAATTAAACTATTTTGATCGTGGCAACGACCGTGAATTTGCAAATAAATTATCGGCTTGGTTGGAAAAATATACCGGGCATTCGTGGGTATTGGCGCGGTCTGAAACTTCGTGCAATATGCCGACCGCACATGAACATCAACAGCAAGAATTGGCGGCCGACCCAATGATGGCAAGCGCTATGGGATTATTCGAAGGTGCCGAAATTGTTGAGGTTTCAAAATAATAAACATATATAATTTAAGGAGAGAATTTATGAAATCAGAATCGGGACGTTCACTGATTGAAATGTTGGGCGTATTGGCGGTTGGTGCGGTGATGACTGCGGCGGCGTACGGCACATACAATATGTTGCGCACAAATCAAATTCGCAATATGGCCGTATCTGAATTGGAACAAATTGCACGAAACACCAAAATTTTATTAGAGGCGCGTGCCGATTATTCCGGTGTGTCGGTCGATTATTTGATTAAGGCCGGCGCAATTACATCAGATGCAGCACCAATTGGTGGCGATGATTGGTCTGTTGATGCAAACCTGGACGGCAAGGGTTTTGCAATCAATTTAACAAATTTGACCAATAGTGAATGTGTTTATTTCGCAACAAAAAAATTAGATTGGGCCAGCAAAATTTCTGTGAATAAAATTGAAAACAGCGGGAGTGAGAGTTGTCTGAGCGCACCACGGAATTTAATATCAATTATTGTCGAGTAAAATGAAATTCGCAAAGTTTTTTATTTTGTTGTGTTGTTTGTCGGCGTGTACGGGATATGTCAGCCCCGATCACGCAACATGGGATTATTATCTGAACGGCGCCAGTTTTATGGATATGACGGAAACATCTAAAATTGCAAAGCGGCCGGTGTATTTGGGCAGTGGCGGCAAAACATTAACATCGGACAATAAAAAAATGGAATATGGCGACAAGGCGGAAAATGACAATATGGTCGGCGTGCGTTATATGTCTGAATTAGAATATGAATTATATGATTCTTTGCGGACGGCCGGCGTTTCTGTGGAACGCGCAGGAACCGATGTTGTTGTGATTTTGGTGCGTGATGCAATTATACAACGCGATGCAGGGGACATTTCTAAAAATGGAACGGGCATATTAAATACTGTGGCACGAATATTACGCAAATATAATGCGACATATTTGGAAATTGCGGGATATACCGATGCGATGCGTGATGCGGATGCCGCGCGCCGTATGTCGTTGGATATGGCTGAAC
Organism: uncultured Pseudomonadota bacterium; assembly: GCA_902799285.1. Taxonomy (GTDB): domain Bacteria; phylum Pseudomonadota; class Alphaproteobacteria; order Rs-D84; family Rs-D84; genus Enterousia. The sequence goes on along the minus strand of CADCAA010000003.1, from coordinate 97,568 downwards.
GCGTTGGTGTATTTTTATCGCGTCATGAAATTAAACCGGCAAGGATGTTTATTGTGGGACGCGGGTCTGCGCGACCAATCGCCGCCCAGGACAGCATCGGCCGATTGACCAATCGCAGAATTGAAATTCGTATTGCACCAGCCCGTTAACAAAGTTTTCCACTGCGTTAAAACTTCGTGGGACAGGCAAAGTTCAAAGTGCAATTAAAGAAAAATATTCCCTTTTATTTTCAAATTTTTGTTGTTATAGTGCAATTAACCATATAACAAATTAACAAAAAAAGGAAGGATGATATGGCAAAAGCAAACACAAATAACATCACAATTAAAAACTATAAAATTGGGCATATGGGCGGTGGCATCTATGCGGCACGAGGTCACAGTGAACGAGGCCATTTCCGAAGTATCCGAAAACGCAATCACCGGCGCAGATATGCGTATTGCGGTTATTCGTATGGATGCCGTGCAAACTGATTCGGCGGCTTTGAAAGAATTGCGTGCAAAGAAAGAAAATTATGAAAAGAAATTGCGCGATGAATTAACATCTGAACAAAAAATATTGGAAAAAGAAAAGGCAGAAATTGAAAAATCACAGGATGTTTTGTCGCCCGAGGCTTTGCAACGTCGCGTTGTTGATTATCAAAAACGTGTTGCAAATTTGCAACGCAGTTTAACAGAACGCGCACAAAGCATCGAAGAATCATATCAGCGTGCTTTGGCCGATATCCAAGAAAAACATTTGGACCCGATTATCGAAGGCATAATTGCAAAGAAAAATTTGTCTTTGGTTATTGATGGTCGTTTTGCTCGTACCGGCGCAAATGTTGAAAATCTGGACATCACAGATGACGTGGTCAAGGCATTAAACAAAAAAGTGTCGACTGTTAAAATGTCCACACCAAAAGGATTCTAGGCCGATTGTATTACAAAAAAGAACCGCCGAAATGGCGGTTTTTTTATAATGTATTAAGGACGTTTTCTAATAACATACGGGCATTTTGTTCTTTTTGATATTCTGCCTCGCACAGGGCTTTCTGGCGGTCTGCTCTGGCCTGTTCTCTCTTTTCTTGATTTGTTTTATCCATTACGCGAAAATAACTGTTAAGTTCATTGTGCAAACGCGCACCTTCGTTTGATACAAAATCCGCAACGTGGAACACCGTATCACCGACTTGAAAAAAATATAATGTTAGCGGAGCATGAGAAAAACGTGCCTCGAAAATCGTTTGAAAATAATTTTCGTTTGGACGCAATCTGTCTTTTTGTTTTGCAACAAAACTTTCATGTCCGACGTGCTTATGTATTTTTTTCTCAAAAACCACATCCACAGGTTGTCCCTGGGATATTTTGTAATTAACATTGTGCACAATATCCTTGCACATATTTATATATTCTATGAGCGTTTCATCTTTTTCAGTCATAGCAAAAAAACCTTTTTATATTTGTTTACTTTGACTTGAAGAATATCACAAAACCAACAATTGTCAATAAAAACCTAGTCCAATCAACCCGTTGGACGTTTTTGTTTCGACGAATTTGGTGTGTTTTTATCTTTGTCTTTTCTTGATTTCCAGGCCAGAGATAAAAGACCATAAATCAGACAATTCAGATTTTTTGACTTTGCCGTCAACGGGGCCGAATAATTCAACCGGTTTATTCCATACGATTTTTAATTTGTATTCTATTTTTGGTACCCCATTGGGTTCAAAACTGCGTATATGGCAAAAACCACAGAATGACGTGCTGGGGAACGGTTGCACACCCATATTGCCCCATTTTTCCAATGCAGTGTTCCATGTGCCATTACTGATATTTGTTTTAATGATATCTATATCTTTTGCCATTGTTATTTATCCTGGGGTTCTGGTTCCTGGTCCGGGACAATTTCATCATCCGGGTTTGGTGCCGCAGATAAATATTGTTCCAACCAATGATTATCAAAATTCAACTGGCGAAAATCACGATTGTTTAACAATCTTTTATGTAATGGAATTGTGGTTTTGACGCCTTCGATTACAAATTCGTCCAGCGCACGCGTTGCACGCATTATGCATGTTGCGCGCGATGTGTTGTGCACAATCAATTTCGCAATCATAGAATCGTATGTTGGCGGAATTGTATATCCCGTATAGGCCGCCGAATCCACACGCACGCCCAATCCGCCAGATGGGGCATACAACGATATGGTCCCCGGATTTGGAATAAATGTATCCGGGTCTTCGGCATTTATACGGAATTCAATCGCGTGGCCGTGTGGGACAATGTTTGCCTGGGTATAGCCCAATCTTTCGCCCGCCGCGACACGAATTTGTTCGCGCACCAAGTCAATACCATAAACCATTTCAGTCACGGGGTGTTCGACCTGTAAACGCGTATTTGTTTCCAAGAAATAAAACTTGCCGTCTTCGAACATAAATTCAAATGTGCCGGTACTGAAATACCCCATTTTTTTAGCGGCAGTTTTGCAAATTTCAATCATATCGTCGCGTTGTTTTTGTGACAATATTGCCGCAGGGCATTCTTCGATAACCTTTTGATTTTTGCGTTGCAATGAACAATCGCGTTCACCCAGCACAACAACATTACCGTGTTTATCGCCCAAAATTTGGAATTCAATATGACGCGGATGCAGCAATAATTTTTCCATATATAATGTTTCGTCGCCGAATCCGGCCTTGGCCTCGGCCCGGGTGGTTGCGAAAGCCTCGGGCAAATCATCAGCTTTATACACCGCACGAATTCCACGACCACCACCGCCAGATGCGGCCTTTAACATAACGGGGTACCCGATTTTTTCAGCGCAAGCCTTGGCATCGTCCAATGAATTTACAGCACCATCGGAACCCGGCACAACCGGCAATCCGCATGCGATGGCCGTTTTTTTGGCGTTAACCTTGTCCCCCATGCGGACAATCATATCGGGTGATGGCCCAATCCAAATCATACCGTGGGATTCAACCTTGCGCGCAAAGCCCGCGTTTTCAGATAAAAAACCATATCCAGGATGAATTGCATCCGCGTTGGTCAATAATGCCGCCGTTAAAATCGCAGATTCATTCAGGTAAGAATCACGCGATGGCGCCGGACCAATGCACACGCTTTCGTCCGCCAATTGTGTGTGCATCGCGTTTTTGTCCGCCGTAGAATACACAGCAACGGTTCGTATGCCCATATCGCGACATGCACGAATTATACGCAATGCAATTTCACCACGATTGGCAATTAAAACTTTTTTAATCTGAGACATTTTATTACTCAATAACAATTAAAGGTTGGTCAAATTCAACCGCCTGGGCATCGGTGACCAAAATTTCTTTGACAACACCGTCGGTGGTTGCCTTAATCGGGTTAAAGGTTTTCATAGCCTCGACCAACGCAACGGTATCGCCCGCGTGCACAGTATCACCAACACGAACAAATGGTTTTGCGCCCGGTTCGGTCGCCAAATACACAACACCAACCATTGGTGATTTCAACGCGTTTGTATAATCACGGGCAGCGGCAGAATTTGTGCCAGAATTTTTAACATTTTTATCCGCAGGAAATGTTGGCATTGCAACGGCCGTTGCACCTTTGGACAAATGAATATGTTTACGATACACGCCAAACAAAAATTGACGTTCCAAATCCAGTTCAGTTATTCCCATATCGTCCATGATTTTTGACATAGATTCAACGGTTGCACGAAATGACATCTTTTAATCCTTTTTAATACATTTTACATACATTTATTTGTGTGCGTTTTTATTTGAATTTTATCATAAATACGCCAAAAGTCAAGGTACCGGGTCGTATCCAAACCCACCACCCGGACGACAACGGGCAATCCTTTTTATTCCCATAATTACACCACGACGCAATCCATATTTTTCAATTGATTGTTTGGTATATTCGCTGCACGTGGGGGAAAAACGGCATGCACAACGGCCGCCAATAAACGGCGATATGCACGATTGATAGCATTTCACCAACCAAACACCAAATCGGACAGATTTATTTTTTGCGCACGTCATTTCTGTGTTTAACGGTTTTTAATGCACGAACCATTGTATTGCGCCCAATTTCACGCGTGACTTCATCGGATAAAATACCGGGACGCGCAAAGAAAACATAATCCAAATCAGGGCACATATAATCATTTGCAAACGCAATCCAATCACGCAACAGGCGTTTTACACGATTACGTTGCACCGCGAAACGAAAGTTCTTTTTTGTCACAATCAGGCCATAGCGCGGGTCATCCGGGAACTTTGCCAATTTTGTGTGAACAGAAAATAAATCAGTCACCGCAAATGGAAAATCGCGGGGCGTTTGAAAATCTTTATGTGATTTTATTGTATTTCTCATAATCCCCATCATACCAAATTATCCAAGAAATCAAATAAAAACATTTTTTGTGTGCGACGCTTGATTTTTTACATATCAAGAATTATAGTTTTGTCGACTGTAATTATATGCCGCAAAAAGGGGAATATTATGTATAACTGGCTTATGAAATTCTTTTCCGCAGATATGGCGATTGATTTGGGAACTGCTAATACCCTGATTTATGTCAAAGGGCGCGGTATCGTTTTGAACGAACCGTCCGTCGTGGCCGTCGCGGAAAATAGATTGTTGGGACGCAAGGAAATTTTGGCCGTTGGGGCCGAAGCAAAGCGTATGTTCGGTCGTACACCGGGGACAATTTCTGCGGTTCGTCCTTTGCGTGATGGCGTTATTGCAGACTTTGAAGTTGCCGAGGAAATGATTAAATATTTCATTCGTAAAATTCATCATCGTAATTTGTTGGCGGCACCATTGATTATTATTTGTGTACCTTCGTGTGCGACCCAGGTGGAACGTCGTGCTATACAAGAGGCCGCCGATGCCGCCGGCGCGCGCAAGGTTTATATTGTCGAAGAATCCACCGCCGCCGCGATTGGTGCGGGTTTGCCGGTTGAAAAACCGGTTGGTTCCATGGTGTTGGATATCGGTGGTGGCACGACCGAGGTTGCGGTTATGTCCCTGGGCGGAACGGTATATTCAAATGCGGTCAGAACGGCCGGCGACCAAATGGATTTAGATATTATTGATTATGTTCGCAAAAATAAAAATTTGCTGATTGGTGAAAATACCGCCGAAGATATTAAAAAGAAAATCGGTTGTGCAATTGCGCCAAAGGATAAAACAAATGAAATGTCTATGAAAATCAAGGGGCGCGATTTGTTATCGGGAACACCGCGCGAAACCGTGGTCACAGAATCACAAATTGCGGCCGCATTGGCACAAACAGTTGCAAAAATTATCGATACTGTGCGTGATGCGTTGGCGGCAACACCACCGGAATTGTCCGCAGATATTGCTGATTTAGGATTGGCGATGACGGGTGGCGGTTCATTGTTGCGCGGGCTGGACGTTGCAATACGCGCAGCGACGGGATTGCCGGTGTTCTTGGTTGACCAACCATTGGGATGCGTTGCCAGGGGCAGTGGTAAAATGTTGTCGTCACTGGATAAAACACAACATATGTTGCAGACAATGTACTGATACCACCCACAAAATTTGACAATTTTGCGGGGCCCGGAATCCACCCACAAAATTTGACAATTTTGCGGGGCCCGGAGTACCAAAGTTCAAAGTATAAAGTTCAAAGTGCAATTAAGGACTGACTATTATGACGTTAAAAGTTTATAATGTTTTATCTAGATCCAAGGAAGAATTTATCCCTTTGACACCGGGCGTGGTTAAAATGTATGCCTGTGGAATTACGGTATCGGGGGATGCGCATATTGGGCATGCCTATCAATCGGTTGTGTTTGATGTTATTACACGGTACCTGCAATATCTGGGTTATGCGGTTAAATATGTTCGCAACTATACAGATGTGGACGATAAAATTATTGCGAATGCGGCACGTGCCGGTGCAGACCCAATTGCATTTGCCGAAAAATATATGGCGCAAACAGATACGGAAATGGATGCATTGGGAAATGCTCGGCCGACGATTATGGCACGCGCGACGATGTGCATTGATGATATTATAAACTTTGTTCAAAAATTGATTGATTCTGGGCATGCGTATGTGTCGCCATATGGTGATGTGTATTTCAAATTGGACAGTTTTGCTGAATACGGAAAATTATCACATATCCAGGTTGATAAAAACGACACTGGCGTTCGCAAAGATACCGAACCCGGCAAACAAAACGATTTGGATTTTGCGTTATGGAAATCGGCCAAGCCCGGGGAAATTGCATGGAAATCGCCGTGGGGTATGGGCCGACCGGGTTGGCACATTGAATGCAGTGCGATGAATATGAAATATTTGGGTGACCAAATTGATATTCACGGTGGTGGGCGCGATTTGGTGTTTCCGCATCACGAAAATGAAATTGCACAAACTGAATCCGTCACAGGTAAACAATTTGCAAAATATTGGATTCACTGTGGACTGGTCAAAGTAAATGGCCAAAAGATGAGTAAATCTTTGGGCAACGGAATTTTATTAAAAGATGTTTTGGCAAAATTTGATGCTGATACAATTCGGTTTGCATTGTTGCGGAATACTTATTCGGCCGACATTGATATCACAGATTCTTTGTTGCCGGAATCGCGCAAACATATTTACAAAATGTATTCGGCATGTGCGACCGTTATGGCGCGCGATTTTGCGGATGCCGACGTTGCAAAAACAGATGCAAAAATTACCGAAATTGTTGGTGAATTTGAACGCGCGATGAACGATAATTTTAACACTTTGGAAGTTATAGCGGCGGCGTTTGGTTGGTTTAATTTTATAAATACTGAATTGGCAAAAAAATCAACCGCATATGATTTGAAACGCATTGCGGGCAAAATCGTGGAATTATTCAGCGTGTTAAATATTCTGCAAAAAAATCCGGTGGATTATGTCAATGATATCAAGGAAAATGTTTTGGCAAAATCTGGGTTGACCGTGGGCGATATTAAAAAATCAATTGATGAACGGTTGATTGCTAAACAGAACAAAGATTGGGCAACCGCGGACCGGGTGCGTGCGGATTTGTTGGCACACGGGATTGTATTAAAGGATACGCCGAACGGCACAACGTGGGATATTGATTTATAAAACGAAAAAGGGGCAAGGGATGGTGGATGAAAAAAAATTGACATTTGAAGAAGCATATAAACAACTGACTGAATTGGTTAAAAAAATGGAATCTGGGGAATTGCCGCTGGCGGATTCTGTTGCCGCGTACGAGCAAGGTATTAAATTAAAGGCATATTGTGAACAGTTATTAAAAGAAGCCGAATTGAAAATTGAAACATTGAAAATTTCTGATTAGGGGCTGAATCTCGTGGCGGACAAAAACAAACTTTCACCTGTGATGCAACAGTATTTAGATATGAAGTCGGAAAATCCGGATGCATTGTTGCTGTTTCGTTTGGGTGATTTTTACGAGGCTTTCTTTGATGATGCGAAAATAATTAGTAATGCGTTAAGCCTGGTGTTGACAAAACGCGGGACGGATGATACCGGCGCAAACATTCCTATGTGCGGGATTCCGTGGCATGCGGCCGATAATTATTTCGGGCGGTTGGTTAAATCCGGGTTCAAAGTTGCATTGGTTGAACAAATGGAAACGCCCGCCCAGGCAAAGCAGCGCGGTCATAAATTTATTGAACGCAAAATTGTGCGTGTTTTGACACCGGGGACACTGACGGATGAAAATTTGTTAAATCCAAAAACTGCGAATTTTTTGGTCGCGGTGGTGCCAATCGCAAATTCTAAATTTGATATTGCGGGTTGCGATATTTCGACCGGTGAATTTTTTGTTGGGCAAACCGCCGATTTGATTGATGATTTGGTACGATTAAATCCGGCCGAGGTTATTTATCCCGCGTCACATGCGGAACATGATACTATATTTCATCTGCGCACAATTTTCAAAACTACGCCGGTTTATGAAAAGTTATATATTCGTTCGGACATCACGCAAATTGTCGCGCGCGTGTTTGGTGGTGTTGTTAATGATGCGCAATCTGAAAATATGGATAATGCGACATATTTGTTGGCGGGGTATTTATTCAATACTCAACGTGGGGCGGCAACAACTTTCCGCGCGCCGCGGCAATTCAAAAATGATAGCCAGGTTTTGATTGATTCTGCGACATGGAAAAGTTTGGAAATAGACGCACCAATAAATGCAGGCGGCGTGTGTTTGATTGATGTTTTGGATAAAACCAAGACCGCCGCGGGGGCGCGAAAACTGCGTGCATATATGCGTGCATTATCGGGCAATATTGATGAAATAAAAATGCGCCAGATGCATATTGCACATTTTGTGTCTAATAATGACACAATGCTGAGTGTTGCGCATTTTTTGGCGTCTATGCCGGATGTAGGACGCAGTTTGGCACGACTGACCGCCGGACGTGGAACGCCACGCGATATGGTGCACATACGTGATTTTATGCTGAATTTGCCAAATGCAAAAATGATGGCGTGCACGTTGGATGCGGACTTTGCGACGCGTTTAGGTACAATAGGAACGCATGATGAATTGGCGGCAAAGTTAAAGCGTGCGTTGGCCGATGAATTGCCGACTTTTTTCCGTGATGGAAATGTGATTCGTGATGGGTTTGATTTGGGTTTGGATAAAATGCGCGAATTATCGCATGGTGCGCGTGGGACCATTGCTGAATTACAGGCGCAATACATTGAACAAACCGGTATTCATACACTGAAAATCAAATTCAATAATATATTGGGTTATTTTATCGAGGTTCCGTCAACCCGCGCCGACAATATGATGAAACCGGAATCCGGATTTATACATCGTCAAACTTTGGCGGGAAATATGCGTTTTACAACCGCGCAACTGATTGATTTGGACAATGATATTCGCAGTGCCACAGAAAAAGCCGCCGGTATCGAGGAAGAAATTATCAACAAATTTATTGATGATATTCGCAATATCTCTGATGATTTATTGGCGACTGCGGATTTATTGGCGGATTTGGATGTATGGGCGGCCTTGGCATTGGTTGCGGTTGAATATGATTGGGTTTGTCCGCACATAACAAATGGCACTGAATTTAATATCGTCGGCGGACGGCATCCTGTGATTGAAAGTGTGTTGCGTAAAACGGGTGATAACTTTGTTAAAAACGATTGTGATTTGACGGATAAAAAAATCGCACTGATTACCGGGCCAAATATGGCCGGAAAGTCCACATATTTGCGACAAAATGCATTAATCGCGGTGTTGGCGCATTTGGGATCTTTTGTGCCGGCACAATCTGCGACGATTGGTGTATGCGACCAATTATTCAGTCGTGTTGGTGCATCCGACAATTTGGCGGCGGGACAATCAACATTTATGGTCGAAATGGCTGAAACGGCAAATATTCTGCGGCGCGCAACAAATCGTTCGTTTATTATATTCGATGAAATTGGGCGCGGAACCGCAACGTATGACGGTATGGCAATTGCCCAAGCGGTGTTGGAATTTTTGAACAATTTAACCCCGCGGACTTTGTTTGCGACACATTATCACGAATTGACCGCTTTGGCTGGCGATAATAATGGCGCGTTGGCGAATGTTTCTTGTTTAACCATTGATGTGCGTGAATACAATAATGAAATTATATTTATGCATAAAATCGTGCCAGGGGTTGCGAATCGTTCGTATGGTATTCATGTTGCAAAAATGGCCGGTATGCCTGAATCTGTGGTTGTGCGTGCCGAAAATGTTTTGACCGAACTGGAAAACAATGGTGTACAGGTTTCACAAAACGAAATCAAAATTACAAAGACACGGACCGCACCAAAAACCAAATTACAGGTTCGGGACGAAATTCCACAATTATCTTTGTTCGGGGAATAATGATGTCTGGGTGGATTATTTTAGACAAAGCATCGGGGTTATTCAGTCGCACCGCTTCGTCGCGCGTTGCACATTTGTTCGGAATAAAAAAATCAGGGCATATTGGAACACTGGACCCAATGGCGACCGGTGTTTTGCCGATTGCGATTGGGGACGCGACAAAAATGATTCCGTTTATCGAGGATGCAAATGGCGGCATAAAGGAATATCTGTTTTCTGTGCAATTTGGGCGGGCAACGGATACTTTGGATGTGACCGGTACCGAAATTGCGCGCAACGACATTATCCCAACAGACGAGCAAATAACAAATGTTCTGGGGGATTTTATTGGCGATATTGACCAAGTGCCACCCGCATACAGTGCAATACATATAAACGGTCGGCGCGCATACAAGATTGCACGTGCCGGCGATGATGTTGAAATACCGGCGCGGTGTGTGCATATATACGAATTAAAATACAACGGAAAACGTGGCAATTCCTGGGAATTTTATGTTAAATGCGGGTCGGGGACATATGTTCGGTCATTGGGGCGTGATATTGCCGAAAAATGCGGTGCGATTGCCGTTGTCGATATGATTAGGCGCATTTCAACAAATGGGTTTGATATAAAAAATGCCGTCACACTTGATTTTTTGGAAAATCTGGTTAATAATGGTGCGGACATCGGTCAATACCTGATGCCGATTGATTCAGGACTGGGGGACATTCCGGTTTTGAATCTGGATGATAAAGAAACCAAACTTTATAAAAACGGTGGATTTATCGGGGTCGCAATGCCGGATGGGCAATTTCGGGTTTATAATGGTACTGAATTTGTCGGAATTGGCGTTGTAAATAAAAAACAACTGCGCCCTGTGCGCACAATATAAAGGAAATATATAATGTCCATTACAAAAACAAAAAAAACTGAATTGATTAAAGAATTCAAAGTGTCTGAAAACGATAACGGCGGCAGCGCGGCAACCCAGGTTGCGGTTTTGACCGAACGTATTCGCAATTTAACAGAACACATGAAAAATAATCACAAAGACGAACACAGCAAACGCGGTTTGTTGTTGATGGTTAATCGTCGTAAAAAATTATTGGCATATATCAAACGTCGTAGTGAGTCTGATTATGATGCATTGATTAAAAAGTTAGGTTTGCGTAAGTAATACCAAGTTAAAAATAAAACAATCGCCGTTTTGGCGGTTGTTTTTTTGTTTCAGATTTATATAAAAAAAGCACCATCAAAGTGGTGCTTTTTGCAAACAAATAATAAACCCATGGGGGATTATTAAATGAAACTTATTGGGCCATTTGTGCCTCTTCCATTGTTATCACTTTGCCCTTTTTAGCCTCGTCCGCGGCGATAGATTCGTTCAAATCGTTAATCAACGTTGTTAAACGTTCCGCATTTTCAGTATCGTTTAACGCAATTGCAATTTGGTATGCGCCATTCAAATTCGCCAATGCGGCATTTTTATCTTCTTGTTTCAGATATAATGCGGCCGTTTTTTCGGTGTATCCCATCACATCACGGGATAATTTTTCGCCATGGTCCGCATCAGTTATGCCACCCAATTGTTCTTTGACAACCTGCATCGCAGATGTGTAATCGGCAATTGCGTTTGCATATTCGCCTTTGGCGGTATAAGCCTCGGCCCGTTCGGCATAAACATCCGGTGTGACCGTTCCATCAGGACGCGCCAAAGAATTTGTATAATCAGCAATCGCACCATCCCAATTTTTCATCCATAAATTCAATTGACCACGTTTGGCATACAAATCACGCAATGTGACGGCCGGTGCCGGATTAGATGCCGCGACAACCAATGCATTATTGATATCAATCATTGCGGAATCGTAATCTTCTAACCGCATTTCCAACAACGCTTTATCATAAAATGCCAAAACATTTGTTGCGTCGTGTTCAATCGCAGAATTAAAGTCAGCCATCGCCTTTTTATAATCACCCAACAACATATACGCCTCGCCCCGGGCAAGATATGCAGTACCAGATACAGCACCTGAATCAACCACCGCCGTTAAATCGGCAATTGCGCCCTCGATATCGCCGGATTCCAGTTTAGCCTTGCCTGCATTGAAATAATCAGATGCCTGCATCAAAATTTCTTCGTTCAATGTTGCAGGATTGTGAATCATTCCGTGACTGCGTCCCAAAATATAAAATGTTGCAGCGATGAAAAATAAAATTATAAACCAATACACATAAATCGGTGTAGACCATGATGTGCCCGCATTACGCGTTGTGTTTGTTTTGGTTTTTGTGGTAATTTTACGCATTGGATGACTCCCTTAAATTTATTCTCTTTATTTAAATGTTAAAGAGTTTTGATAAGTTCGTCAATACCTTTCTTTGATACTTTTATTATTTTTCCGGACGCCAATTTTCCCAAAGATAAATTGCCAAAAGATTCACGATGTAATTTTTGCACCGGCGCACCGCAAGCACGAAGGACTATGCGGACCTCGTTCTTTTTACCCTCGGTCACGGTCACACGAATTTTACCGTTCGATATTTCCGAAATTTCCATTGGGCGATAATGGATACCATCAACAGTTGCACCACGACGCGCAATATCAAAATCTGGATTTTTTCCACCAACACGTGCGATCTATGTGCGCGGAATTTTATTTGATGGCAATGTTAAACGACGCGCCAAATCACCATCGTTTGTCATCAATAACAATCCTGTGGTTTTATAATCCAACCGCCCAACATAGCGCAAATGTTTGTATTCAGGCGGCAACACATCATAAATAGTTTTGCGATTTAATGGGTCGCGTGCCGTTGTCATAACGTTTAATGGTTTATTGAAAATGTAAAGTTCTGTATCAGATTTTGGTTTTATGATTTTGCCGTTGACCGTCACAGTATCAGATTCCGACACATTTAATGCCGGCGAATTTATAGTCGCGCCATTTACCACAACCACGCCGGACGCAATCAATTTTTCGGCATCCCTGCGTGATGCAATTCCACAATTTGCGATAAATTTTGCGATTCTGATTTTTTCCATTAAATAACCTTTGCAATTGCGATTGGCGTCGCCAATTCTGCGCGTAAAATTGTTTTACCCAACGACAATGGATACGCACCATTTTTATCCAGCGCAGCAAATTCAGAATCCGCAAAGCCACCTTCGGGCCCGACCAATATATTTTTTATGTTTTTATACTCCGTTGGCATTTCGGCACCGTATGCCGCACGTTCATCTGCAAACACCAAATCAGAACACGGTAAATCGGAAAACTTTATTGGCGATGCAATTTCAGGCACACTGTTGCGGTTGGATTGCTCAGATGCCTCAATCACTATTTTTTTCATACGTTCCCAATTTATGTGGTTTGCAACCGTGCGTTCTGTTATCACAGGTATAAATTTTTTTACACCCATCTGGGTCGCCATATTCAGCATATCGTCCAATCTTTTTATCGGCGCGAAATACAATGTAATATCATTTGACGGGTCGGCGTGAGTCGTTTTATCGCCGATTGTCATTGTTTTGCCGTCCGCGTTTAATGTGGCCGTATATTCATTTCCACCACCAAAGACCAGGCAATCATTTCGGCGCATTACGTGCGATAAATAGTGGGCAACCGATTTATCGACCGGTATTATATTACCGGGTTTAATATTTTCACTGATAAAAATTCGTGGTATATTTTTCATAATATTTTTAATTTCGTGATTTATTTAATCGTTGTTTTCTGGTATAATAATAACACCATGGCTGAGAAATTCAATATTTTATCTGCGGGCGGTTCGTCAAAGGGTTTGAATATATTCAAATCATCTGCGTATAAAGAGCACGAACGTGGCCCTATGGCACAAACATTTTGGGTATTCCGTTGGAATGCCGTGACATGGGTTGTTTGTGCAATTGCGTTTGGGTTTGCCTTTATCCTGGAACATACATTTCGTTATGGATGGTCGCCGGCGACCGCGCATTGGGCCGGCATATTTTTGCGTGATATGATTCATACATGTGGTTTATCGGTTGCGGCGGCGGTACCGGGATGGATTTTGCGTTCATTGATACGGCCGGATTTTGCATGCGTTGTGCCATTATTACCGATTATTGCGTTCTATTTCATTGCGGATGACACATTGACCAAGGAATTTAATCCGCATGGGTCCGATATTTATGATTCTAAATCTTCGCGCAAGGCAACCGCCGAAGATATCAAAAAAATGGGTAAAAATTGGAAAAATAAAGATGGTTTGTTTAACGGGTTTATGATGGTGTTGGGCTATTTCAAGGACGGTAAAAAAACCAAGCCATTAATGTTGGACGAAACATTGTCCGTGTTATGTGTTGCGCCCCCAGGGTCCGGTAAAACCAAGGCTGTGGTGGAACCAACAATTGTTGAATGCGATACTGTATCAATGATTATTAACGACCCAAAGCCCGAATTAAAACAGGAAACATCCGCATATCGCGCAACAATTGGGCCGGTGTTTATTATGAACTGGGCCGGACAAGATGACCCAGAACGCGGAATTTATTATCCTTCGTGGAATCCGTTGTCGCCGGAACACGTTCCATTTGAAACCGAACAACGCGATTTGTATGTTGATACAATTTGCAAGGTATTGGTGCCAGATGCAACAGGGTCAAGTGCCGATCCACACTGGTCAATATCGGGGCGTGCGGGATTATCCGGGTTTGTGCAGTATATTATTTCCAAGGTTGAACGCGCCAAGGCCGATGATTATTTCTATGCGCGGTTGAAGTCAGGCGAATTTAACCAAGAAGACGCGAATATTTTGTTGGAATATTACCTGCAAATGTCCAGTAATCCAAACGCCTATGCGGCAATGGGGTTATTACAGCGCGGGGAATTAAACGCGATGAACTATGTGCATGTTGGAACATGGCGGCATATTCCGGATGCTTGGATTGGCAAAGAAGCATCGTTATCCATGATTTTGGATTGGTTGAATGCATCGCAATTGGCAAATGCCGCACAATTAGAGGAACGCCGCAAACAAGGCGACCAAATGGTGGCACTGGCCGACCCGATGAAGGATGTTTTGGAAAACGCCGTGAACGAGGCCGTAGAATTCGCGTATGCGCATCGTGCGGTTTTGGAACTGACGCAATTGGCAAACACGCCGGACAAAGAACGTGGATCAATTTTGTCTACAATTATGGCGGGATTGGGTGTATTCCGTAATGCGGCTGTTCGCAACAGAACCAGTCATTCCGATTTCCATTTCGAAGATTTGCGTGGTCTGGTTGACCCGCGCGATGGCAAGGTTAAACCGGTCACGGTATATTTATCAATCAATATGGTTGACGCCCAGGCTTTGAATCCAATCACCGGTATATTCATTGAATTGATGTCCAACTATTTATTGGTGAACACACCGGGTATCACCAGCACCAACGGAAAACAATTGGGGCCATATCCTGTATTATTTGTGTTGGATGAAATGCCGAAAATGCAAAAGTTGGATGCGGTTATCCAGGGACCTGATTTGGGACGTGGGCAAAAGATTTCTTATTTAATTATCGGCCAGGACATTCACCAAATTCGCGAAAAATACGGCGAAGATGCGGCGGCAACCATTATTTCAACAACGGCGGCGAAAATTATTATGCGTCAAAATGATTTCGAGACCGCAGAACGCTTTTCAAATATGATTGGTAATGAAATTAAAAAAGAAAGAAAAATCGACAAGGATGGAAAAGAATCCGAAGAAACAAAAACACCAAAACCGCTTTATTCGCCAATGGATATTATGACACTGGACGAAGGAAAACAAATCGTCCTGTACCAAGGGTTTTACAACAGACCGATTGAGGCCAATCAGGAAAGATATTACCTGATGAAAAATGATATTCAAAAATCCATCGCGGCCAAGGTTGCAATGGGCGAAAGTGCGCCTATGCCGGAATTTTTGGTGCCATCACATTGCAAGGCGATGGGATACAGTGGGCCAATTCGTCTGTTTGACAAAGAAACAAACACGATTAAAATATTGTCTGAATAATCAGATGAAAAAATTATTACCTGTTTTTGTCTGCCTTTTATTTATCGCGGGTTGTGCGAGTGTTGCGACGCGTCGGTTAAATAATGTGCGTGATGATTTTTCAAATAATAATTTTATCGAATCTGCGGCGCAATTTGCCGATGGTGCCGATATAAAATCACAAAATAATTTGCAATTGTTGGTGACGGGGCTGGCCGAATTCCAGGCGGCTGAATTTTCGCAAAGTGATGCCACATTCGAAGAATTTAACAAACGAAATATCGACACAATCGGCGGCAGCATTGTGCGCGAGGCAACCGGTTTAATCGGCGGACAATTGGCGACGGAATACAAACCCACGATGATGGATTCGCTGTTTGTGTCGTACTATCAAATTTGGGATGCCGTGGCCGATGGGCGTAAAAATGATGTGCGCGTTATCATCAACCAATCATATGCGCGCCAACAAGATATGTCGCGCGCCTATGCCGATATGGTGCAAAAAAATCAAAATCGGACGACGGATGAAAATTCCGAACTGATGTCAAAATTGCAATCCCAGAACGCACAATGGACGGCGTATCGCGACATTATGAATCCGGCATTGATGTATTTGTCGGGTATTTGGTTTTTGACACGTGGCGATTTTAACGATGCAGAAACATACCTTAAACGCGCAAATGGTATGGCACCGAATAATACTTTTGTTGCGGACGATTTGAAATTATCGGAATCAAAATCACGTCCAACGGACACGACGTGGGTGTTTGTCGAATCTGGGTTTGCACCGGAATTGCATGAACAAGAATTATCCCTGCCCTTTCCGATGGGAAATGGTATTGGTTGGGTATCGATTGCGGTGGCAGAGCCAAAGTTTTGGTCGGGCGATGTATCCATCCGGGGCGCACAACATTTGGCGGACGTAAACGCAATGTTTATGACCGAATTTAACGAATACAGAATAAATGATGCGTTGCGTGCGTGGACGGGTGCCACCGCGCGCGCCGTGGCCCAGGCCGCCGCATATAATTCAAACAGTCGTTGGGCCGGTCTGATTGGTTTGGGTTCAACTATATTTTCATTATCGACCACAAATGCCGATGTTCGGTCGTGGGTGACACTGCCCGCAGATATCAGTGTTATGCGCATAAAAACCGCAAACTTGATTGATTCAGATTTACGTGATATCATTGGGTCAAATTTACCGAATTCTGGGAATCATTTAATCTATGTACGATTGGCCGGGGACCGGCCGGTTGTGCATATATTCAAAATATAAAACAAAGGAGCAAACATGAAAAAATTATTACCGATTGCATTATGCGCCGCGTTGGCCGCATGTGGCGGGACGCGCGTTGTCGATTTGGATAATGAACGCGACGTTGCAACGATGCAGGATGTTATGGAACTGGAATATCGTGATTGGACGAAAACCGCGGAAAAAATGACGGATTCTATGTTGAAAAGCAACGCTTTATCCGGTGTGCAAAAACCCGTGATTGCGATTAGTGACATTAAAAACGACACTATGCAGCGGTTTGATACAGATATCTTGATTAAAAAGATTCGCACAACCGTATTGAAATCCGGCCGCGCACAAATCGCAACAAACTTTACCGGCGAAGATAGCACCAGCAACAAAGTGCGCGCCACACGCGGCAACGACGAATATGACCAAGCGACTTTCGCGTCAAAGGGAACATTGGTTGCACCAAATATGTCATTATCAGGTAAAATGATTCAGCGTAATTTGAAATTGGAATCCGGATGGTTTTCATCGGTTGACACACGCGTAGAATATTATTTGCAATTGACATTGACCGATTTGAAAACCGGCCTGTCTGTATGGGAAGACGAACAACCGATTATCAAAGAAGGCGATCACGCACCAAATTGGTAAAAAAACAACCGCCGAAGCGGTTGTTTTTTTACCAAAGTGCAAAGTTCAATTGATGATTACAACAAACACGATAATGTTGCAGTGGCATTTTTCAGCATAAACCACCCAATTCGATAATCTGTCACGTATACAGTCAAAATAAATGTTGCCAATATGCCGATAATTATTATCACATTGGTTTTATTCCCATGCATACAATACACCGAAATACAATACAGCATATATAAAACCCACGCATCTACGAATAAACTGATGATCCACATAGACGTGCAATTAAACGCGCATGAATTCAACGCCAATATCACAGGATACATAAAAAACACCGACGCCAAACCCTTTATCGCAATTTCCCAATCGCGTTCGCCGCCCGTGATTTCAGATATCAACATCAACAACCCACCCATAATAAACAGCAACGCCACCGCCAAAACCGGCACAATAATCAACGCGGTAAAGACCGAACCAATGGTAATTGTTGCACCACCAATTAAACGCAGCAATAACACCAACACGCCACCAATCAATCCATACATAAATGCCAAAAACATAGATTCTGAATTATCGCCATCGGCAACAATGCGTCTGAAAAAACTTTTGGGGTTCAAAATGGCATCGCGAACATTATTCAATAAACGTTTTGTTTTATAGTGCATTTTTTGCCTCCCTTTATTTGCTTATTTATATTTTTGCTTTATAATGATAAAAAATCAACGGAAAAAACAATGATGAAAGTTATAATAGCGGGCCGCCCGAATACAGGTAAATCAACTTTGTTTAACGCGCTGACTGGGACACGCGATGCATTGGTGCACGATCGCCCCGGTGTCACACGTGACGTAATCAGTGGCGTGATACGTGATACACCGTATGAAATATATGATACGGCGGGGTTGGAAAATGCCAAATCTGGGATTGCATTGGATTCGACAAATATGGCGGTGAACGCGATTCAATCTGCGGATGCGATTTTATTTGTTGTGGATTCCCGTGCGGGCGTTTGCCCAATGGATATCGAATGGGCAAAACTGATTCATCGTAAAAGTCGCGCGCCAATATTGCTGTTGGCGAATAAATCTGAATCCGCAAAGCGTGTGGGTGATTTGCATGAATTTTTGAAATTGGGTTGCGGCGATGCGGTAATGATTTCGGCGGAACACAAGCGTGGCTTTGACGCGATATATGAATTTTTGGACAGGGTTGCCGCCGATAAAAACATAAAAACCACCGATAACGCCACAGAATCGACCGCTGACACGCGTTTAAAAATTGCGGTATTGGGACAACCAAACGTTGGCAAATCGACGTTTGTGAACCGCGTATTGGGCGAAAATCGTCAAATAGTAATGGATGCCCCGGGCATCACACGCGACACTGTCAAAATCCCAACGCGGTTTTATGGTCGGGATA
The DNA here is from genome assembly GCA_902799285.1 of uncultured Pseudomonadota bacterium. Taxonomy (GTDB): domain Bacteria; phylum Pseudomonadota; class Alphaproteobacteria; order Rs-D84; family Rs-D84; genus Enterousia. The sequence continues at coordinate 78,428 of CADCAA010000003.1, read as the reverse complement.
TAGTAATTATGGATACGGCGGGACTGCGTCGCAAATCGGGCGTGACCGACGATGTGGAAACATTATCCGCGTTAAAGGCTTTGGATTCTATTGATAAATCCGACGTTGTAATCTTGGTCGTGGACGCCACAAAAAATATAGAAAACCAGGCATTATCCATCGCCGCGCGCGTGTATGATGCGGGCAAAATTTTATGTGTTGCATTAAATAAATGGGATTTGGTTGAACCGGAATTGCGCGATGAAAAATTACTGAAATTAAAACACCAATTTACAAATTCTTTTCATCAAATTATAAAGCCTATGATTTTGGCGATGTCCGCAGAAACGGGGACCGGCGTCCAAAATATGTTCAAACGAATTTATGAACAGTGGGATATTTCAACGGCAAATGTCCCGACCAGTTTGCTGAACAGAATTGTTGAAAAATTAGTTGCCGAGCGGCAGCCACCAATGTCGCGACTGAAACGCGCAATGCGTATAAAGTTTGCGCGTCAAATCGGGCGTCATCCAATGCGGATATTGATAAATGTTGGTGGCGCGTCTGATATACCGGAATCGTATACGCGGTATTTGCGGCGCGGGATTGCAACGGCGTTGAAATGGGAACACTTACCAATTGTTATTGAATATGAAAAGTCGGAAAATCCTTTTGATTGATATTGATAAAGATATCAGTCAAAATCTATCCGTCACAAAACAAAACACCGAACGAAAGTTCGGTGTTTTTCAAAGTTCATCCGCTTGCGCTGACGCTACAGCGAAATTTCATCCGCTTTCACTTCGTTACAGCGAGATTTCAGAGTTCATCCGCTTGCGCTGACGCTACAGCGAGAGTTCATCCGCTTGCGCTGACGCTACAGCGAGAGTTCATCCGCTTGCGCTGACGCTACAGCGAGATTTTATCCGCTTTCACTTCGTTACAGCGAGATTTCAAAGTGCAACATTTTTGTCATCCTGAACCAGCGAGTTTACGAACGCCAGTGAAGGATCCAGGTCAATTTGGCATCTTAGTTCCCATCTTGAGAGGGGAACGTGGCGTAATTACTTGCAAATGGGGATTTTTGTTTTTATAATGTGGCGGTTGCGGGGGGCAATTATTCATTTTTGCACTTTATTCATATCCGCGCCCAGAGTGTAAAAACGAATGATTTTCTCCGCAAAAAACTTAGTTTAACTTTTAACAAATGGAGAAAAATATGTTATTTGGCTTATTAAATAAAAATAACAAAAATGATGCGGCGCATCCTTTGAATCACCCAATCGCCGTGGAAATCAAATATGGTGATGAAACGTTGCGTTTGGAAACGGGTCGTATGGCAAAACAGGCAAATGGCGCGGTTTTGGCGACTATGGGTGGGACAATGGTTTTGGCCACGGTTTGCGCAGAAAAGTCCGCTGTCGAAGGTCAGGATTTCTTTCCGTTGACTGTTGATTACCAGGAAAAGTTCGCGTCCGCAGGTCGTATCCCCGGTTCACGCGACAGACGCGAAGGCAAACCATCAACGAGCGAGACACTGATTGCGCGTTTGATTGACCGCCCTATTCGTCCTTTGTTCCCTGATACATTCAAAAACAAAGTGCAAATTATTGCCCAGGTGTTTTCGTATGACAAGAAAAATCAGCCCGATATTTTGGCGATGATTGCGTCAAGCGCGGCGTTGGCTTTGTCCGGCGTTCCTTTCCAGGGGCCAATTGGTGCGGCGCGTGTTGGGTATATTGATGGCGAATATGTTTTGAATCCATCTAAACGCGATGTCGATACTAAATCTGAAATGGATTTGGTTGTGTCGGCCACCAAAGACGGCGTGTTGATGGTGGAATCTGAAATCGGCGAATTGGACGAAGAAACGACTTTGGGTGCCGTGAAATTTGGATTCGATGCACAACAGGCTGTGATTGGTGCGATTAACGAATTGGTCGCAAATGCCGGTAAAGAGCGCTGGGAAATTCCACAAAATTCCGCAGAATATGTTGCGATGGAAAAGGACTTTGCGCAATTTGAAAAACAAATTACAGATGCGCTTTTAATCAAAGAAAAATTGCATCGTTTGGAAACATTGGCCGATATTCATGCGGCCGCCAAGGCGCGTATTCCAGAATTGTTCCCAGAATCCACAACGGCGACATCCACACTGGAATCATGGGCAGATGAAATCGTTGAAAATTTAACTGCGAAAATTATGCGCGGAAATATATTGGCCGGAAAGCCACGTATTGACGGGCGTGATACGAAAACTGTGCGTCCAATTGAAATTGAATTGGGCATTTTGCCACGCGCGCATGGGTCTGCGTTGTTCACACGCGGCGAAACCCAGGCTTTGGTGTCGTTGACATTGGGCGGTGGCAAAGATGCGTTGCCGATTGAAAACCTGGACGGGGCCGATGAACGCGATTTCATTTTGAACTATAATTTCCCGGGTTATTCTGTGGGCGAAGCCAAAGGATTGAAATCTCCGGGTCGTCGTGAATTAGGACATGGTAATTTGGCATGGCGTGCTTTGCATCCGATGATGCCAACACGTGAAAAGTTTGACTATGTCATTCGCATTTGTTCCGATATTTTGGAATCAAATGGGTCGTCATCTATGGCCACAACATGCGGTGCGACGTTGGCCATGATGGATGGTGGTGTGCCTCTTACTCGTCCGGTTGCGGGTATCGCCATGGGATTGATTAAGGAAGGCGATGATTATGCAATCTTGACCGATATTTTGGGCGACGAAGATCACCTGGGCGATATGGATTTCAAGGTGACCGGAACCAAGGATGGTATTACCGCTTTACAGATGGATATCAAAATTACATCAATTACTTTTGATATTATGAAACATGCATTGGCCCAGGCGAAAGACGGTCGTATGCATATTTTGGGTAAAATCGAAAAAGCTATTGCGGCACCACGTGAAAAAGTGTCTGAATTCGCGCCCCAGGTTTACCAAATCAAAATCAATCCTGAAAAGGTTCGCGATGTTATCGGTAAAGGTGGCGTCGTTATTCAGGCTTTGGTTCGTGAAACAAATACAACCATTGATTTGGAAGATGACGGAACGGTTAAAATTATGGCAACCACCAAAGAGGAAGCCGATGCCGCCATTGCACGCATCAAAGAAATCTGTGCCGAACCAGAGGTTGGCGAAATTTACAAAGGCGTCGTCACTGGTGTCAAAGAATTCGGATTGTTCGTTAAAATTATGAGCAATTTCGAAGCCATGGTGCATATTTCTGAAATCAATGGCAAACGCATGAAAAAGATTGAAGATGCGGGCATCAAAGAGGGCGACACAGTTTATGTGAAATATACTGGCATTGATAAACGTGGCAAAATGCGCTTTTCAATGGTTGGTATTAATCAAGAAACCGGCAAAGAGGAAGATGCCAAATAATTGAATAAAATCGGCCCCCGATTGGGGGCCTGATTTATAAATTGTAAAGGTAAATTTATGAATATGAAAAGCAGACAAGATTGGAACGATACAGATTGGGCGGAATATTTGCAAATTCCTGTGTCCGAAGTGAAAAAATGCCGGGCTTTGTTGGATGATATGTTCGTGATGGCTGTGGAACGGAATAAAATTACACAACGGTATTCTTTTGCGATGTATCGTTATGACACTGCGCCATCGGGGGCCAAACGGCTGCAATTAGCGGCATCAGATGACAAGCATAGTTTTGCAGATATAAAGGACGCTGTGGTTAATGCGAATAATATTATTGCATGTATGGAACTGACGCCTTATTGGGCAAAAACATTAAATATGCCGGCCCAGGCGATACAGATGTTGACGATACGGACGAAATAATATATTTAATCAAGGAAAAATAATGGCGAAAATTAAACGTATCAGGAATACAAATGCTGCAAAATGGGCTGAAAAGAATAACTGTTCTGTGCACAAGGCCATGATTTATCGACACAGATTAAAACAGCACATCCGTTTTGGTTGCCTAAAAAAGGAACCACAGGATACGTTTTTAACATGTCTGTCCAAGCCGTATTATTATTTCGCTGTTTATTATCGCCAAGATGGTGAATGGCTGTTGTACGGTATCAACGACCATTGGGCTTTTGAGTCTAAAAACGAAGTGGCGGAATTTGCGAATAAAAATCTGATACCATATTATGAACTGGATTCTGTGTTTGCGAATATATGCAAAGTGCCAAACAATGCATTACAATTATTACATATGAAAAAACAAAGGACAAAATAATGAATATTGATGAAATGATGGCCCAGGCGCAAAGTTTACAGGAACGCGTTGGTGCCGCCCAGGATTCTTTGGCAAATACCACCGTCAAAGGTTTGGCGGGTAATGGCGCAGTGATTGTTGAAATGACCGGTAAATACGATATTGTCGATGTGACTATATCGGATGATGCGATGAAAAATGATGCCGCAATGCTTGCAAAAATCGTTCGTGATGCCATACGTGATGCCAAAGCCAAGGCAGATGTTATTATCGATAAAGCGATGAGTGACGCCACGGCCGGCGTGAAACTTCCCTTTTAACAAAATATCGGCATAAGCCGATATTTTGTTCAGAGTTCAGTGTTCAGAGTTCAAAGTTCAAATAATGATAAAAAACACCCAAATGGGTGTTTTTTTTATTTCTTGGCGGGGGCAACGACGATTGATTTTGTCCGTTCGTCCGGTTTGGATTTTGATTCCAATGTGCCGCGTTCCCCTATGATTTCCAAAATGTGTGCGAATAATTCCGGTACCGCATCACGACCCTGGGCCAGGACGCGTTTCGAACCGCGTGTCATTACGGAAATTTTAACCTTGTCCCCATTATCCAAGAATTCAAAAACCTTTTTCATTTTGATTTTTAAATCGTTTTCTTCGATAAATGGTTTTACCCATACATCGCGCAGACCGGTTGTTTTTTGGTTCTTTTTAGCCTCGGACGCGCGTTTTTTCTGTTCATATTTATATTTGCCATAGTCCATAATTTTCGCAATTGGCGTGTCGCCATTGCTGTTTATTTCGACCAAGTCCATGCCCGCATTTGATGCTAACTCTAACGCCGCCGCGGTTGGCATAACGCCCATATTTTGGCCATCAAAATTTATTACCTGGACAGATTTTGCAAAAATCCGATTGTTCATGCGCGGACCGTTATCGCGCCGATTATCACGGTTATTCATATTTGGTTTAATGTTAGGCTCCTTTGTATTACCTGGGATAAATTATTCAATATATTTATTGGTTTTTCAACAAATTTTGCAATTCTTGTAAAGCCGTCCAAACATCGCGTTTGGCCGATGGCTTTAACAACAAATAATTTGGATGATAAATCGACATTACCGGCGTGCCGGATTGTGTATTAGATATTTTGCCATGCGCGTGCGTCAGCGCGATATTCGCGATTTCTGATGCGGGGGTCGCGCCAAGTGTTAAAATCATTTTTGGCGATAAAAATTCCAGCAACCTGTTCACAAATGGGCGCGACAAAGCTAATTCATTCGCCGTTGGCGTACGGCCGCCGGGTGTGCGCCAAAATATAATCGGCACAATCGACACAGTATCGCGCGACATATCAATCGCGTTCAGCATTTTATCCAATAATTCGCCCGCCCTGCCCGATAAAATTTGACCAGATGCGTCATCGTCGGACCCAGGGACATCGGTAATAATCACCAAGCCGTTTGGATTTTTGGCGATATTTGGAAAAACAGTCTGGGTCGCCGCACTGCGCAAAGGATGATTAAATTCCCCAATCATACGAATCAAATTATCAATATCTGTCGGGCGTGCGGCCATCGATATTGCCGTATCAACACCGACACTTTCAATTGGTGCAATTGGTGGCACAACCATTACACGTGGCGCATTTCCCGGTGTTTGCGTGTTATTCATGGGCACAGCATTGGTCGCGGTGCTATTTGCATTCCACTTTGCGCGCGTCACCATCGGTACGTCGGACAATTCCCATTGAACGCCGGCCAAATCTAAATCACGGATGCTGCAATCATTCATTTCTTATGATTCCCCTTGCTTTTACACTTGTTTTAGTATAAAATATACTACGAGTAACAAAAACTCAAGGGAGTATTTTCATGAAAGTAAAAAACTTTGCATTGTTGGCCGGTGTTGCTGGCATGTTGGCCGCTTGTGGCGGTTCCAGTGTCGTTGAACCAGCTGACTTGAATAATCAACGCGTTTTCTTCGCATTTAATTCTTCGGAAATTTCTGACGAAGCCAACGAAAATTTGTTGGGTCAATCTTTGTATATGAAAAATCACGAAGATGTTAAAATCCAAATTGCTGGTAATTGCGACGAACGCGGTTCCACAGAATACAACTTGGCATTGGGCGCACGTCGTGCAAACGCTGCTAAATCAGTGTTAGTCCGTGACGGCATCGATGCGAAACGTATTTCTACGATTTCATACGGTAAAGAACGTCCTTTGGTAAAAGGTACAGGCGAAGCCGTTTGGAAAATGAACCGTAACGCAACAACAACTGTTAAATAATAGTTTGTTGTAAAAATTCAAAAAAACACCGGCAATTGCCGGTGTTTTTTTCAAAGTTTCCCACTTCGTTAAAACTTCGTGGGACAAGCAAAGTTCAGCCCATCGCGGCATCCGCGCGCCGCGGTGACGGAAGTTCAAAATTCAATTGATGAAAGATTATTTACACACAAAAAGGCCGGTAAAGGCCGGTGATTTTTCAACATTTTGATTTTGGGTTTGCCGGTTGTTTTTATTTAATTTTTGCCGGAGGGCGGAATTATTTGGTCAGTTTCGCGATTAGGTCATTCATTTCCAGCCGGTTGGTGAATTTTAATGTGATTTGCCCTGCCCCGCCACGGCGTTCGACTATTTTTGCCGGCACACCCAATGATTTTTTAATGTCATTTTCCATACGTTTTATGTCATTTGTGGCAATTGTCTTGTTCGAAATTTGCCGGCATTTACCGGCTCTTTTTGTATTTTTTACCAATGTACCAGCATCCGCCACAGACATTTTTTTTGCAACAATTTCGCGCGCCAACTTTTCGGGGTTTTCCGCGACCGCAATTGTACGCGCATGGGATGCGGAAATTTCGCCATTTATAACCATTTGGCGCACTGATTCCGGCAAATCCAATAAACGCATTGAATTACGAATATAACTGTCAGATTTGCCGATTAAACGCGATACATCCGCCATATCATAATTGCATTTTTCTATCAGGTTTTTATAGGCGGCAGCCTCCTCTACTGGGTCCAAATTTTCGCGTTGGACGTTTTCAATCAGTGCGATTTCCATCGCGTTATTATCATCCAATTTTTTAACAACCGCCGGAATTTCGGTTAATCCCGCCATTTTTGACGCACGAAAACGACGCTCGCCCGCCACAATTTCATAGTTATATGGTCGCCCCGCGACGGCACGCAATAAAATCGGTTGCAGGACACCCTTTTCCCGTATGGATGCGGCCAAATCTTGCAATTCAGATTCGCGAAATGTTTTGCGCGGCTGGTCAGGGTTGGCACCGATTTGCGCCAATGGTATTTGTTTAATAACAACGCGGTCGCCGCCGGTTAAAATTGAAATATCAGGAATCGCGCCCATACCCGCCTGGATATCGGCCAAACCACGTCCCAAACCAAATTTTGATGCCATTTTTTAGTCCCCCTGCTCTAACTTATTAACTATTTCGGTTGCGACACGCAAATAACCTTGCGCCCCGGTTGAATTAAAGTCGTAAAACAACGCCGGTTTGCCGTGACTGGGTGCCTCGGACACCCTAACATTACGCGGAATAACGGTTTTGAACACCGTATCACCAAATGTATTACGGACATCGTTTTCAACATCGCGCGTCACAGAATAACGTTTATCATACATGGTCAATAACACACCCAAAATCTTTAACCCAGGATTCCATTTTTGTTGTACTATGTTGATAGTACTGACCAATTGACGAATACCCTCGAGTGCGAAAAATTCGCACTGTAATGGGATTATAACACTGTCAGCGGCATTTAATGCATTTATAGTCAAATGCCCCAATGCCGGCGGACAATCCAGTAATATAAAATCGTAATAACCCAAAATAGGCTGCAATGCATCACGCAAACGAAACTCGCGATTTTCGACATCCAGCAAGTCAACCTCGGCCCCGGCGAGTTCTATGCCCGACGGCAAAAGGTGCAAATTTGGGACGGCCGTTGTCAAAATATTATCGGCAATATTATCGGTTCCCATAATTACACCATAGACGCTTTGTGGGTGTTCGGCACGCACAAAACCAAGCCCCGTACCGGCATTTCCCTGTTGATCCAGGTCAATTAACAACACCTTTTTATTAATAGCGGCCAACGAAGCCCCGATATTTATTGCAGTTGTGGTTTTTCCAACACCGCCTTTTTGATTTGCAAACGCTATTATCCTGGTCATAACTTATTCACTTCCTTTTTTTCATTTCAGATGATGGGGATTTTTTTCGATTCGGTCAAGTATATAAAATTTTCAACATAAAAATATAGTAAAATCATAATATTATTTTTTATTTCATATGAAACCCGCAAAAAAAATTGCCGGCAAACACCGGCTTTTTTTAACAAAATTATGTAAATTCAGTAAATTATTATTTGTTTCATATGAAATTGCCGGCCTTTTTTAACAAAATGTATAAAATCACCGGGATTTTTTAACAATTGTAATAAAACCATCACCGGTTTTAGACGGAAACAATTCATAATCAAAGCGATATTTTTGTTTTGCAACGTTAATTTCGTTCAAAACACCAACGCCTTTCAGTAAAAAAAGTTCATAATCGACCGGGCTGACATAATCCAAAATTTTAGACAATGCCGCAAATGCGCGCGCCGTAAAAACATACTTTTTGGCCGGCAAAAGCCGGGAAATATAATCTTCGACCCGCCCGTGATAAATGGTTAAATTATCTAACTGTAATTCATTTTTAACCGCGGTCAAAAATTTAACCTTTTTGCCAATCGATTCGATGCATGTGACACGCCACCCCAATACAGCCAGCACCACCCCCGGGAATCCCGCCCCGGACCCCATATCAATTATATCGGCATTTTTCGGTAAAAAGTCCGCCAATTGCGCAGAATCCGCAATATGACGATTGTCGATATCGTAAAGCGTACTGGGCGCGACCAAGTTCATCCGTGTCGACCATTCGCACAACAATTTTTTGTATAAATTAAATTTATCTTGGTTTTCCATAAAGATTATTTTAACATATAAAAGTCATGAAACCAATAAAAACATTATTATTTGTGTCGGGGGGATTGGTTGCCGGTTTGGTGGCTTTTCACCTATTGCACACATCGGGTACCACCACAGTCGTGCGTGGAAAAGTTCCAACAACCAGTTATGGCGCTTTTTTGGCGGCTCAGCACGCTTTGTATACGAATAATTTCGACAAAGCGGACGAGTTTTTAGACAGTATTGACGAATCCGCTAAGCAATATAAATCCGTGGAAGAAATTCACACACTGACGGATTTTTTGAACGGAACCATACCTGGTGACGTGACCAATTTGGACAAGAAGAAAACCATTGTTGCGCGCGTTATTGTTGATGCAAATTTGGCAAAAAACAACAAATGGGCCGAAATATATAAACGACACAAAACCGATAGTATGCGTTTAATGGCGCCATTTCGTATATGGTCCGCGGTTGCGATAAATCACATAACCGAAACGATGAAATTTATCGAAAAAACCGACACGAATCCATCGTGGCAGGCGTTCCTGCGCGGACAAATTTATGCCGAGCAGGGCAGGGTGCAAAAAGCCGTGGACGCATTTGAAAAGGTTAAACCTGAATTTATGAATATAAACGATTATCTGTATTTGATGTCGTTTTACAAGCATAATAATTTGGATGCCCAGGCGAATTTGCTGCGCACAAAATTCACAACAAAACCGGGCAGCATGTTTATGATTGGATATACGGATATTCCGGATTGGTCGGTGTATTCGGGATATAAAAACCAGTTATCTTTTAATTTAGTCCAAACTGTGGCACATACGCAATTTATGACGCATTCTGATTTGTCGTTGTTGTTATTGCATTTTGCAAAAAATGTGGCGGATGAAAACCGGGTTCAAAATGATGCTGTGAATTATCATTCGGGACTGTATATGATGGGAAATATGGGAAATTACGATAAATATTTTGCCCAAATTGATAAATCAAGCCCTTATTATCCTTTTGTGAATCTGCGCTTGGCCGAATTAAATCATAATGAACGCGCCGTGCGTCGTGCGATTGAGGCACAACCGTTGTTTATGCCGGCGGTTAATTTATTGGTTGGTTGGCAAACACAAAAGGGTGATAAGCGTGGTGCATTAAAGACAATTGATGACACATTGAATAATCCTGATATTTCAACCGGTGCACGTGCATATATGTATAAAATGCGTTCGGAAGTAAACTTTATTTTCGAAGATTTTGAAGCATCACAGAAAGATTTGGATTCTGCAAACATTTTACTGCAAAAACCGGATCCAGATGTGTTCAGTATCCAGGCACGCCTGTGGGCCGCACGCAAAGAAAACCTGGACAAAGCATATGCGTACAGTTTGCAATTGGTTCAATTTGCGCCAACGGACACATGTACTTGGGATACATTGGGATATGTTATGCGCGCCCGCGAAGGGCTGTCAGCCGCGTTGGATGTAATGCAAAGGGTAGGCGAGGTTGCAAATTCTTGTTCTGCATTATTTGAACATTTGGGCGATATGTATGTGGAATCTGGGGATGAAAAATTGGCGCGGGATGCATATATGCGCGCGATTGAATTGTCTGATGATGGATTATCGGTAAAGCCCGTATTGGAAAAAAAGTTAAAAAGGATTAAGTAATGTTATACAAAACCGTTGGTATTATCGGCGCAGGTGCGTGGGGAACGGCACTGGCGATAAATATTGCACGGGGAGGGGCAAATGTAATTCTGTGGTCATTTGACGGTGAATATGCGCATTTTGACGGTGTTGCAATGCCGTCGAATTTAGTTATTGTGCAAAACCCGGATGCGTTGTCGAATGCGGATTTATGGTTAAATGTGACACCTGCATCATATTTTCGTGAAACTATGCATCGGTTTGTGCCGGTTTACAATAATCAGCCGATTATTATTTGCACCAAAGGCGCAGATAGCAAGACGCACGAATTTATGGGTGAGATTTTACAAAGCGAATTGCCGAACTGTGTCGATTTTGGCGTATTGTCCGGTCCACAATTTGCGGGCGAAGTTGCGGCCGGTGCGCCAACGGGTTCCACATTGGCGGGCACAACGCCGCGCGTGATGGAGGCCGGTTTGCAAACAATAAATTTTGCGCATCTGGACGCGACAAACGATGTTATAGGTACACAAATTGCGGGTGTTGGTAAAAATATTATGGCATTGATTGCGGGATATATTCACGAAACAATTTCATCTGAAAATGAACGCGCAATGATTTTCACACTGTGCTGTCATGAAATTATCAAGGTTGGATTGGCATTAGGTGCAAAAATCGAAACATTTACCGGGCTTTGTGGATTGGGCGATTTGTTCCTGTCGGCGACCTCACCAACCAGTCGTAATTATTCCGGTGGTGTCGCAATCGCACATAACAAAGAATTAAAAGGAACGATTGAGGGTATATATGCCTATGAAACAATAATTGTTCGTGCGCATCAGGTGAATTGTGATACACCAATGCTGGAAAATATTCGCAGCAAAATACATAAAAATATTCGGCAATCTGCACAATATCAAGATTTATGCAAGTAAATTAAAACACGTAATACACATAAAATCCATATGCAATTAACATACATAAACCGGCCCATCGGGGTATTTTTCTGGCGATGCCACAAATCATCAATACTAATGTGGCGGCCGACATAATCCAAAAACTGGGCCATATTTGCGGAACAGGAACAGAACGCACAACGCCCATTGTCCCGATAATCATAAATATGTTCGCAATATTACTGCCGACGATATTACCAAAAGCAATCGCACTTTGTTTATGAATTGCCGCGACTGTTGACACAGTAATTTCAGGCAAAGATGTTCCAAACGCAATCAATGTTAATCCCATAACAGATTTAGGTATGCCAAATGTATCTGCGATTTTAGATGCTGTATCAACCAACAAATCTGCGCCGTATACTATTGCGCAAATACCCAATAACGATAAAAAGACCAAAACCCATGTATATCTGCTGAGTTTTATATGATGCCCGACATTTTGTTCCTGGTGTTCTTGTTTTTCATAGCAAATAAAGAAATATCCAGTGATAAATAACAATAAAAATATGCCTATGATTGAATCCAGATATCCAAATGCCATTATAATCCCCAGCATTATCGTCGACATCAAAATAAACATTCCATCCCTGCGGAAATTTTCACGATTTATAATTATCGGATGTATCAATGCCGATAAACCCAAAATAAATAAAATATTTGTTATATTACTGCCAATTACATTGCCAAATGCAATCCCAGGAGCAGGGGGATTTGATAATATCGCACTTAGCGATGCCGATAATTCCGGCAAAGATGTTCCAACACCCATCAGCACAATACCGATAATCAGCGGGGGCAGGCGTAATTTATGCGCCAATGCGATACCACTGTGAACCAGCAATTCACCACCACCAACCAATAACAACAAACCAAGAACAAATAACAGATATGCCATTTTATATAGTCCGAATTTGCATTATTTTGACCGTACGCGCGTTTTTATTTATTCATAGCGTAAACTATCAATCGGGTTTAATTTTGCCGCCTTGATTGCCGGAAAAACGCCAGATGCCAATCCCACGACAATTGCAACACTTACAGATACCACAACGGGCCAAATACTCAAAGGAACATTATATCCTAGGGCAAAACGACCGATACCCTGGGCCAATCCTTCGCCCAACACCAATCCCGTCATAGACCCAATAAACGATATCAAAACCGATTCCGACAGGAATTGTATAATAATATTTCTTTCACGCGCACCAATGGCCTTGCGCACGCCAATTTCGCGGGTTCTTTCGGCAACAGACACCAACATCATATTCATAATACCGATTGAACCGACCAATAATGATACCGCCGCAATTGCAACTAATAACAATTTGATATAACCCGTGACCGTTGACATTGTTTCCATAACCTGTTTCATATCGGTAATTTGAAAATCGTCGTCTTCGTCGGCCTTTAATTTATGACGAGAACGCAAAATTGCGGTAATTTGTTCGGTTGCTATATTGTTATCGGCGTCTTGATATAATTTCAACACAATGGATTGTACCGCGTTGGGAAAGCGACTGCCCGACAGGCGTTTTTTTAATGTTGTTATTGGAATTATTATCATATCGTCGGCACTGCCCATTGCGGAATCACCTTTGGCCTTGGTCATACCAATGATAACAAACGGGGTATTTTGAATACGAATTATTTCGCCGACCGGATTGGATGGCAATCCTAATTCATTTGCCGTATCTGGACCAATAACCGCGTATGTAGATGCGTTTTTAATAGCATCCATATCCAAAAAAGCACCATATTCAACATCTACATTTTGAACAGTTTGATAATCAGGATATACACCTATCATTGATGTAGACCAGTTTTTATTTCCGTATACCGCCTGGACCCCAGTCATTTGCATAGGGCTGACCGCGGCAATATCGGGCATTTTTGCCAAATATTCGGCATCATCGGTTGTTAATGTTTGTCTGTTTCCCATACGCACACCACCAACCCGCGCGGCACCTGCACGAATTACAATTGTATTTGTCCCCAATGCCGAAAATTGGTCTGTAATTTCCTGTTGCACAGTTTCGCCAACCGCAACCATTATCACAACCGCCATAACGCCGATAATAATACCCAATACCGTCAAAAAAGAACGCAATTTATTGCCACTGATGGACAGCCAAGATTCTTTCATTATATCGTTAAAGGTCATTTTTTGTCCTTTTTCGTTTTTGGCATTAAATCGTTTTCAGATTTTGGAATTTTTCCATCGTATGTTATGCGGCCGTCGTAAATGTGAATCAATCGTTCAGAATATTTTGCAATATCAAATTCGTGGGTAATCATAACAATTGTGATTCCCATATCCCGGTTTAATTTTTTGAAAAATTGCAAAATTTCATTTCCCATTTTGGAATCTAATGCGCCCGTCGGTTCGTCCGCCAATATCAATTTAGGGTCGCCCGCCAAAGCACGCGCAATTGCAACACGTTGCTTCATACCACCCGATAATTGTGTCGGCAAATATGTTTCAAAATCGCTAAGTTCAACCAATTTCAACATTTCACGCGCACGACGAATGCGTTCATCCATAACCAATCCACGATACATCAACGGCAACATTACATTGTCCAGAATATTTCTTTTGGGTAATAAATTAAAATTTTGAAAAACAAATCCGATATATTCATTACGAACCTGGGCTAATTCATCCGCCGTCATTGTCGATATATCACGACCGTACAGTTTGTATGTGCCGGATGTCGCACTGTCCAGCGCACCAATAATATTCATACATGTGGATTTCCCAGACCCCGATGGACCCATAATTGATACAAATTCACCAGTGTTGATATTAATATCTATATCAAACAAAACCTGTTGTGTGCCGCCAATTTCCAGCGGGAAACTTTTACAGATTTTATTCATAGAAATTACATTTGTTCCGGTCGCCATTTTTATTTTCCAATTACATTGGACCGCCGGCGCCCATTGGACGTCCGCGTGTCGTAGATTTTTTCAATGATGAAGCCTGGCCAACGCGTCCAACAATTATTTTATCGCCGGATTCTATTTTATCAGATACGATTTCTGTTTCAGTTGCCGTAGTCAGACCCTTCTTGTACGGGATTATTATTACCCGTTTATCCCGCAAAATTGCCAAATGGTCTGACGTTGATATGTTCGCAGCATTGGCGTCTATGTTTTCAAAAGAACGCAATAGGAACGCAGAATTTTGTGCATACCAAACATCTTCGGCACGATTAACAATTATTGTGACGAACGCAGTCATCCCCGGCATTAGGCGCAAATCCGCATTATCAACATTAATTACCACAGTGTACACAACCACATTGGATGTTGTTGTTGGCGACAATCTGATTTGACGAACAACACCGGAAAATGTATCGCCAGGATATGCATCAACAGTAAATGTCACGCGTTGTCCTGTTTGAATCATACCGATATCAGCCTCGCTGACCGCAGTTTCTATTTGCATTTTTGTTAAATCTTCGGCAATTTCAAACAAATCAGGCGTTTGGAAAGATGCCGCAACAGTTTGGCCTTTATCAACCTTGCGCGAGATAACCGTTCCATTTACAGGAGATGTAATTGTTGCATAACCAAGATTTGTCACAGCCTTGTCATACTGAGATTGCGCACGGATGACTGCGGCCTCGGCCTGTTCGTATTGAGATTGAGATTTTTCCATTTCTGCGCGCGCGATAAAGCCGTCGGCATACAACGATTTATCACGAATATAGTCGCTTTTTGCTAAATTTCTTTGTGATTTTGCAGAATCCAATGCCGCGCCAGCCTCGGTCACAGATGATTTTAATACAGACGGTTCAATTTTTAATAATATTTGGCCTTGTTCAACCTGGGAATTATAATCAGCGTAAATTTCTTCGATTGTGCCGGAAACCTGGGAACCGACGCTGACCGTGTTTACAGGCATAATTTCACCGGTTGCACTGACCACTTGTTCCAAATCGCCGCGTTTAATATCAACAGTCACAAAATCGCCCTTGGCCCCGCTTTTTTTCGATGTGCCACCGAATATCAAAAACAATATCACAACAACGGCGATAATTATCAAAGACCACCATTTGTGGCGCAAAGGCCACGATAAAATTTGCTTAATTTTGCTTAACATCAATCTCTCCGTCCAGCCCACTTTCTATATCGCCAATCGCCAATGCCACCGCGGCACGTTTGACATACAAATCATATTTTGCAGCGTTATTTTGATTGCGCGCGTCAATCAAATCGCTTTGTGCCTGTTGCCAATCCAACATTGTACTGCGTCCAACCTTGTACATACCACTGGTCACGCGTTCGTTTTCAATCGCAGATTTCAATAAAGAATCCGTTTGATCCAATACCGTTTTTGCAGTTTTATAATTTTGATATGCTGTAAAAACATCCATCATTGCATTGTTTTGCACGGCACGTTCAGATTCCACCGCATTATCATAATTTGCGACCGCGGAACGCGCACTGTACATATTTGCAAAACCCGCAAATATCGGCATAGACACAGATATTCCAACCGAACCACCCGCACGTTCGGACATATGTTCAAACAAACCACCGGCGGAATTCGCACGCATATCAACCGAACCTGTTACGGAAATCGACGGTAAATTTTTCAAAAACGCAGAATTACGACGATTCCATGCCGCGTCGCGGTTCGCGGTCGCCTTTAATAAATCAGGGCGTTTTTTACGCGCAATTTCAATCAACTTATCAATATCATTGCTTTCGGCATCACTGCCAAAATTGGATGGCATATCGGCGATTGTGATTTCTTGGTCGGCCGGGAAAGATAATTTTGTCAGCAAATTTCCCTTGGTAATTTCGCGATTATTTTTTGCGCGTTCCAATTTTAATTCCGCGGACGCCAATGTTGTTTCAGCCTTGTACACGTCGGCCTTGGCCACGGCACCGGCCTTGAACTTTTTATCGGCGGTATCTTTGGCGGTTTTTGCGACCGTCAGTGCCATATTCGCAGCATCTACATTTGCATCAGCATTTAATAATTCATAATACGCGCCAATCACAGAATAAATATAATTTTGAACCGTTTCATCATAATCAAATCCCGCCGCACGATATGTCGCCAATGTTGCCGCGAAATCAGACGAACGTTTTCCAAAATCAAAAATTAAATATGACGCAGACAGCGAACCACTGTAATTCCAATCATCATGAACACGATGGTTGCGTGATGATGACACATGTGCATCAACCTTGGGCAAATAATTGGCATACGCGGCGTTTTTGTTAAAATGCGATGCACGATACGATGCGTATGCGGCCGCAGTTTGCGGATTACGGCACAAACCGTAATTGACCACCATCGGCAATGTAAGCGTGGTATCCGGCACGGTTTTCAACCGCGCACAATCATCATTTGCGAACGCAACCCCGGGCAATAATGCCAAAAACAATATGGATTTTTTCATTAATTCTCTCTCGACGCTCTTTGGGTAAATTATATAGGAAACAGCCCGTTTTTGCAATAAAAAAACATGCCTGAAACATGCCGATTTTTATCACAAATTTTATGTTGCAAAGCCCCCAAATTTTGTTTAATATGCAAGCACGTATTTCACAAGGCCAGGTGGCAGAGTGGTTATGCAGAGGACTGCAAATCCTTGTATGCCGGTTCGATTCCGACCCTGGCCTCCAAATAATTCCAAAATGATTGAAAGTTTAACTCTGACCGATTTCCGTAATCACAAAATGTCGCGTATTGATACAAATGGCGCGCGGAATATTATCATAATTGGCGAAAATGGCGCCGGCAAAACCGCAGTATTAGAGGCAATATCTATGTTGTCGGGCGATAAAGGTATGCGCGGTGCTGATATGACGGATATCGCACGTTTTTCAGGGGGTGGCGATTTTTCTGTGTTTGGCAAAACCGATGATGACGATACTGTATGTGTTTATTTTAATGCGGGGGCCGCAAATCGTCGCGCAAAGATAAACGATGAAAACACGTCATTGAACGATTTGGGAAACGTTATGCGAATTGTATGGATTTCGCCCAAGGAAGACAGATTGTTCGTTGATGCATCTGCGGACAGGCGTGCTTTCTTTGACCGATTGGCCAGCAATTTTGATTCACATCACAGTGGGCGAACCGCAAAATTTTCTAAACTTTTGACCGAACGTGCGTTCGCATTAAAAAATGGTGCGGATGCAAAATGGCTGGACGCGTTGGATGACCAATTGGCGGCGGCGGCGGTTGCAATTGCAAATACGCGCGTTCAATACGCGGGCGAGGTTAATTATTTCCTGAAACGGTTCAGTGTGTCTGTAAATGGCATGGTCGAACAAACGATTATATCGGGCGCACCCGCCGCTGTGGCCGAACGCGAATACAGAAATTATTTATCACAAAATCGCGAATTGGTTTATGACAAAATGGTTTTGGATGGGCCACACAAATCTGATTTTGGGATGTTTAACAATGAATTGGATTTGCCCGTTCGCCTTACCAGTACCGGCCAACAAAAATCGGCGTTATTTGATTTGATTTTGGCGCATACAGATTTATTGCACACAAAAACAAAACGCGATTGTATCGTATTGTTTGACGAGGCCGCAGCCCATCTGGATTCGGCCGCACGCGCGAAAATTTTTGCAACACTGGAAAACACACATACCCAAGTTTGGGCGACCGGTTTGGATGCATCGTCTTTTGATGATGTACCGGGGGCCGTATTTGTCACTTGCCATAATGGCGAAATTCATTCTATACTGTGAATCAGGGTAAGGAAATATGGCACGAATTGATTATCAACTTTTATTGGACAATGCATTGAAATCCGTGGTCAAGGACGCATTGATTCATGCCCAGATAAATGGTTTGGGCGATGGTTCGCATTTTTTCATCACATTTAAAACGCGCGACCCGGGTGTGCAATTGCCGGACTTTTTGCGTATGCGTTATCCAGATATTATGACGATTGTGTTGCAATATTCTTATAATAATTTACATGTGTCTGACAAAGAATTTGGTGTGCAATTGACATTTGATGGGCGGCCGTTTTTTATTCGTGTGCCGTTTTCGGCTTTGGTTGAATTCAAAGATCCATCGGTTGATTTTATTTTGACATTTCATCCGAAATCACAACCTGAATCCGCGGACAATGATATGGAATTGCCGTTGGATGGAAATAAAAACACCGTCCCGGATGATGGCAGGGTGGTATCATTGGATGAATTCAGAAAAAGAAAAAAATAAAAACCGGAAAATCCGGTTTTTTATTTATTAAATATTTCACCACGAAAATCGGGGTCGTCCAAGAAATTATAAGAACAACGATACGTGCACATATGTGCGCATTCAGCGGCGTTTTCATATTCGCCACGTAAAATCCATTTCGATGGTGCATTTTTATGAATATCTTTGGTTGTTGCAATTATTTTGCACCAACAATTTGGTCCGCGCTTTTCGGCCGCAGTAAACAATCCGGGTTCAGTATATTGATTGCATGTTGCGGTACCCAGGACCTCGGTCTCGTCACGATAGAATGCACGCCAATCGCCAGGATTTAATCCGGCCGCATGACCGCGCGAACTTTCGTCCAATTCGAAATAACCGGAACTGAATTTATGCCAATCAATACCCGTATCATCGACGTATTGGGGCGTATCGTCCATTTCATAGTTTGTAAAATTCGTATCGTTCGCCAAAGCTGGCAAACAGATAACCGCAAATAAAACTGTAAATATTTTGTTTTTCATAATTCATATTATATCACAAAAATTTGCATAAAAAAAGGGGGACTTTCACCCCCTGGATTTTTTTTACAATGTTATATTTCGGCACGAACCTCGGTCACCTCATAGCATTCAACGCGGTCGCCTTCTTTCAGGTCGTTATACTTATCAAAACTCATACCGAATTCGACGCCACCGGTGACCTCTTTGACCTCGTTCTTTTCGCGGCGTAATTCACCGATTTTGCCGTCATATATAACAACATTGTTGCGCAGTAAGCGCACAAAAGCATCCTTTTTAATTGTTCCTTCGGTCATACGACAACCCGCAACGCGCGTGCCTTTGCCAACCGTGAACAATGCGATAACATCGGCGTATCCGATAAAGTTTTCTTTGCGTTCGGGTGCCAATTTACCGGACAAGATTTCTTTGATTTCGTCGGTAATACGATACACAACACTGTGATAGCGAATATCAACGCCAGACGCGCGCGCCATATCACGCACAGCCGCATCCGCACGGACATTAAACGCGATAATAACCGCACCAGATGCCGTAGCCAATCTGATATCGCCTTCGGTAATTTGACCAACACCGGACGACAATATATCGACACCGGCCTTGTCAGAATTAATTCCGTGCAACATATCGGTTATCGCTTCGACTGAACCTTGGACGTCGGCACGCAAAATAATCGGCAACATTAATTTTTTGGTTTCGTCACGGGCGGCAAACAAATCTTGTAATGACGAACGTTTAACCGCATTTGCCTTGTCACGCGCCTGTTGTGCACGATATGCGGCAACCTCACGCGTTTGAGCCTCGGTTTCCATTACACGCAATTCATCCCCAGCGGCAGGCACCGCATCCAACCCCAGAACCATAACCGGTTGACCGGGTTTGACGGATTTTACCCTTTCGCCAAAGGAATTAATTAAACCACGCACACGACCAAATGTTTCACCAACAACAAATACATCGCCAATTTTTAATGTACCCTGGCGAATTATCATTGTTGCAACCGCGCCCAGGCCACGTTCCATTTTCGCCTCGACCACGTTGGCGACGGCCGGCATATCCGCATCCGCCTTTAAGTCCATCATAGCGGCTTGTAATAAAATGGCCTCTTCCAGTTTATCCAAATTGGTTTTTTGTTTGGCAGAAATTTCAACACATTGAACATCGCCACCTAATGATTCAACCTGGACCTCTTGTTGCAGTAAATCGATTTTAACCTTTTCTGGGTTAGCCTCGGGCAAATCGCATTTATTGATTGCAACAATAAATGGAACGTTTGCCGCACGGATGTGGTTAATCGCCTCAATCGTTTGGGGCATAATGGAATCGTTGGCTGCAACCACCAAAACCACAATGTCCGCCATTTGTGCACCACGCGCACGCATAGCCGTAAATGTTTCGTGGCCCGGCGTATCCAAAAATGTAATCATTTGGCCGGATGACGTTTTAACCTCGTACGATGAAATGTGTTGGGTAATTCCGCCGGCCTCGCCCGCTGCGACATTTGCATTACGGAATGCATCCAACAAAGATGTTTTACCATGGTCAACATGGCCCACAACGGTCACAATTGGCGCACGCGGGGTCATATTTTCCGGATTTGGTTCGCGTTCCAGTTGGTCCGCATACGGCTTTACAACAACGCGTTTTACCGTTGCGCCAAATTCGCCAGCAATCAATTCCGCAGTATCGGCATCAATAGATTGATTGACCGACACCATCATACCCATTTCCATCAATTTTTTGATGACATTGCCGACCTTTTCAGCCAATGCGTTTGCCAAATCTTTGACAACAATTGTTTCGCCCAGATTCACAACACGTTCAACCCGCTGCGGGGCAGAAAATACTGCACGGGCCTTTTCACGGAAACGTTTTAGCGATGCCTCGGACCGCCGGCGATTTGCACCGCGCAATTCGATACCATCTTCGTCGTCATCGTCGCCCATAATAATGTCGTTAATGGAAATTTTGCCCGCCTTTTTGAAATCTTTTTTGAAAGATTTATTTTGGCGTGGCATAGAATCATCGTCATCGCCATTACGATTTGATTTTGTGTGGTTTGTAAATTGCTGTTTTTTTGCATTACGTTCAGATTGCGGAACAGATTTTGGTTCCAAAACAGGTTCCGGTTCGGCCAACACGTCATTTTCGCGGGCGTTTAATTGGTTTTTAACCTGTTCGTATTCGGCAGCCTCGCGCGCAATTTCAGCCTCGCGCGCGGCACGGGCAGCCTCTTCGGCGGCCTGGCGTTTTTTCTGTTCTTCTTCGCGGGCACGGGCAGCCTCCAACACGGCACGCAATTTATCATCGGCCGCATTATGCTGGACAGTTGCCTTTTCCGGTTCATCACGTAATTCTTGGCTGCCAGGTGCAACAATACGACGACGACGTTCAACAAAGACCGCATCGCCCTTTTTACTTTGCACGGCGTCCAAAGTCACAGATTTTCCAAGAGTTAATGTTGCCATAGACAAACCTCATGTATTATTTTTTATTAATCCTCTTTGATATCGTATGCCAGTTCGCGGGCCTTCATAATTACACGACCGGCCAGGCGCGCAGACATTGTATCTTCGCCCAAAATTTCAACCAATTCATCAGATGACAAATCCGCCAAATCGGTCAAAGTTTTGATGCCGTTTTCGCCCAATTTCATCAAAATTGGACGTTGAACAAATGAAAAGTCCAACAAATCGTCAGTCATACCCAATTTATGGCCTTGGTCACGATAATCTTGGTCAATTTTGGCCAAATAATCTTTGGCACGTTTTTGCAATTCGGCCGCCAATTCTGCATTGAAACTTTCGATTGATTCTAATTCGTGGATATCAACGAACGCGATTTCTTCGATTGTACGGAAACCTTCGTTAATCAAGATTTGTGCAATCATTTCATCAACATCCAACCCACGGATGAACAATTCTGTTTTTTCCTTGGTCTCTTTGGCGCGACGTTCTTGTTCTTCTTCTTCGCTTAACACGTCGATATCCCAACCAGTTAATTGGGAAGCCAGGCGCACATTTTGACCACGACGACCAATTGCCAAAGATTGTTGGTCAGGATTTACAACGATTGCGGCCTTATGTTTATCTTCGTCGATAATGATTTTTGCGACCTTGGCCGGTTGCATATTTATGTTTTGCAATTTTTGCAATTGCAATTTCCAAAGATTCAAACACAATTTCTTTATCAATGTTTTTTTCTTCGGCCAAAGATTTAATACCTTCGTAAATTTCTGGAACCTCTTGGACGAACAATTTTTCCATAAACATTGGATGCGTACGCGTCAAAAAGATTTGTGGACCGGTATTGGAACGTTCAACATCCATAACCAGCGCACGAATACGGTCACCCACCGCCAAACGTTCGCCCGGGATTAATTCTGTGTTTTTAATATAGCCTTCGGCCTTGCCATTGATATCGACATAGACATTACCGAATTCCAGACGTTTAACAACACCGTTGACTATTGTGCCAACCTCGTCCTTGAAATCTTCGTATTGATGACCCTTTTCGGCGTCACGAACACGACCAATCATAATTTGGCGCGCGGTTTGAAATGCGACACGACCGAATTCAGGTTCCGGTAATGGGTCGGACACAACGTCGCCCACAGACGGATTTTCAGCGTATTTTTTAGCCTGGGCCACGGTCAACATTGTATTTGGATCGTATTCATCGCCTTTGGATTCGGGACTTTCGATAACCTCGAACAATCTTTGGGTATGAATTGCGCCATTTTTACGGTCAATAGATGCAGTAATATTAAATTCTTCGCCATATTTATGTTTTGCAATTTTTGCAATTGCAATTTCCATATTTATGTTTTGCAATTTTTGCAATTGCAATTTCCAAAGATTCAAACACAATTTCTTTATCAATGTTTTTTTCTTCGGCCAAAGATTTAATACCTTCTAATAAATCTTGACGCGGCATAGACACGAACGCCATTTTTATACTCCTGTTGTTTTTTTGTTTTATTTTACTAAAAGGGCGGGGTTTTCCAACCCCGCCCTTAAAAAACTTATTTTTTTTAAGAACATTTGTATTATGACACGCTTTTTCGCAATTGCAAGAAAATAATATACATATTTTATAATATATTTGACGGTCGGTCTTTTGGGCTTTATACTAACACATTATGAGGATTATAAACAGGTATTTTTTACGGCAATTGATTGCGATATTTGTTATGCTGTTGCTGATTTTAACGGGGTTGGCATGGACTATGCAAATTATGTCTATGATGAAATTCCTGTTAAATTATGGCATTAATTTCGGCAGTTTTATCGGACTGACCGCGTTATTGATTCCGTTTATTGTATCCATCATTATTCCGTTTGTGACGTTTATTGCCGTTATTTATGTTTATAACAAAATTATTTCTGATAACGAAGTGTCTGTGATGATGGCATCCGGTCTGTCGCCGGCACAATTGGCAAAGCCGGCAATATGGTTTGCGGGCGTTTTGACCGCATTGAATTTAATATTAAACATTTGGATTGTGCCATTAAGCCAGAATTATTTTTACGACACACAATGGAATTTGCGTTATGGTTTGGCACATTTGAAATTGCAAGAATCTGCATTTACTAATATCGCCGATGGATTGGTTGTATACGTGGACAAGGTTTCCGGCCACGATATGTCCCAGGTTATGCTGTCCGATTCACGCAATCCAAAAACCGAATTGGTTATATTTGCAGAAACAGGTAAACTGGTGACTACCCCAAAAGGATTATCCATAGTTATGGAAAATGGTTCGTTGCAAGCGCGCAGTGATAATATGGTGACCGGAACGTTCAAAAACTTTGATATGGATTTGAATGTGGCAACACGTGAAAACAGCAATTCTTTCCGTGTGCGTCGTTTGACCACGCAAGAATTAGTGGATTACAGCAATATGGAAATTTTGCCTAAACATAAAAAAATGATATTTAACGAATTCAGCAATCGGTTGTTGATGCCGTTTATGAATTTAATTTTGGCTGTGGTTTGTGCAACGATTTTGTTAAAGACATCTGTTTTACGTCGTCGCGCCAGTTTATCACCGGCCGCGGCCGTGTTGGCGATGGCGGTGCTGATGACGCTGTATATGACATCGGCAAATATGTTGGCAGATTGGGGTGATTTTTATATACTGGCAATTGGGATATTTGGGTGTTTATTATTGGCCATGGTGATATTGTATAAAAAATGAAACGGGTTGGTTTAACTGTATCTTTGTTTGTTGTAATGTATACCGCATACACCTATGCGGCGGGACCGGCAATTGATATGGATGGACCAAAAAACATTACCGCAGAACGGGTTGAATATAATGTTCGCGACGCAAAAATTAAAACGGTTGGAAAAACAACAATTACAAATCAATCGGGCCAAACATTAAAACTGACTGATTCCAGTTTTTCTGACAAAGGCGCCCAGGTCGACGGTAAAAATGTCGAATTATGGTTGGGTAATCATATTTATATCAGTGCAAAATCTGTGAAACGCGATGGCGATATTACCGTGGCCCAGGATGCTGTGTTCACTGCGTGCGACGGTTGTGATTCATATGGTAATGCGTGGGAAATTTCCGCCACAACGATTAAGCATGATATCGCGGAACGTAATTTATATTTTCATAATCCTATTTTATGGATGTATGAAATTCCTGTGTTTTATTTTCCATATTATACTATGCCGGATCCGGGCGTTAAATATCGCAGTGGTCTGTTGATGCCGGATTTGAATTCTACAAATAATATGGGAACACAAATAAATTTACCTGTATATATTTCGTTGTCTGAATATCATGATGCGACGGTGACACTGTCATATTTAACCGCGGAAAACCCATTGATTCAGGTGGAACATCGGTTAAACGCCGAACATTCTGAATTCAGGACAACCGGGTCATTTACCCATAACCAGGCCGGTGAAAATCGTTGGCATATTTTTAATAATGACGTTGTGGAACTGGGCGAATACGCACGTGCAAAGTTTGCATTGGAGCGCACATCTGATAAAACATATTTACAAAAATACGGGTTCTTTAACGACCAACCATATTTGGATTCGGGTGCCGAATTGGATTTATTTGGGCAATCGGGATACATTGTCGCGGACACACATTTTTTCCAAGAACTGCGTGATGCCGGCCGGACCGAGGCCGCGGCCGACGGAAACATTTTGCCAAATATACGCTCGGTGTACCAAACCGCACCAATATACAAAGAGACATATGCGCTGTTCACTGGCGATATTTTGGGTGTTGATGGCCATAATAATACATCTATGCAGCGTGTGATTGGTGATGCGCGAATTGTATCGCCGTGGACATTGGGTTGGGGAAACAGATTAACACTCAGTTTGGATGCACGTTATGATGTGTATAATTTTCAAAACTATGATTTGATTGATACGCCAAATTTTACCGGCATGGAAAATAGATTTTTACCCAGTGGCTATGTTGAGTGGGGTTTGCCGTTATTCCGTCCCGGCGAAAAATGGACACAGATTATTGAGCCACGCGCCAGATTGACAGTGATGCGACACACCAATACCCAGGAATTATTCGCAACAAACAATGATTCTGCGGGAACATTATTATCGGATGTGACATTATTTTCAAACAACCGTTTTTCGGGATATGATTTATGGGAAAATGGGACATTTGCGGACTATGGTATGCGTTGGGCCACATACGGTGTGGACGGCGAATCTGCGGAAATATTTGTGGGACAAAGTTATGATTTAACCGAACGGTCTGAAACCGACCCGAACAGCGGTTTCCACAAAGGTGGTTCTGATTATGTTGCGCGCGTTGGATTAAACAATGGTTCTTGGTTTGGTTTGAATTCCAGATTGCGTTTGGACCGTGATACTTTTGCTTTGCGTCATATTGAAACAGATGGCCGTATTGGCACAAGTCGCAACTATATCTATGTTGGACATATTTGGTCGGAACAACTGGACGAGGCGTTTTTAGGACAAGATATAAATGAAACAACCGGCGGATTTCGTATACAATTGACCGAAAGGTTGTCTTGGAATATGAACGCAATTTATAATAATACATACAGTCAATTTCAACGGCATTCTGGGCAATTGTATTACAAACATCCTTGTTATTTTCTGTCGTTGGCATATCATCGTGATTATGCTATACGTGCGGATTATACTGGGAATACAACTTTCCAATTCAGATTTGGATTGGATTACTAGGAAAGGATAGGAAATATGAAAAAATTTATTATCGCATTATTATCTTTGATTTGTTTGCCGGCATATGCAACAACCGTGGTTGCAACCGTCAATGGCCGTGTTATTACTGATGCGGATATTACTGCGCGGACAAAATTGATGTCGTACCAAGGGCACACATCCACAGACAATCGTCGTGTCGCATTACAAAATATGATTGATGATGTGGTTAAATTAAACTATGCCGGAAACTTTGGAATTAAACCCACCGACAAAGATGTTGATGCAGAATTAAAGCGTATGGGATTGCCAGAACTTTCGCAAAATGAACGGGCAATCGCGCGCGAGGCTGTGCGTGCAAATATCGCATGGCAAATTGTTGTTGCGCGAACTGTATTGCCAATGGTCGATGTGTCGGATTCTGATATTGCGGCAGAGCGGGCCGAATTGGCGCGTGAACGCGGTTTGCCGGTCGAATTAACATTGGTGCGATTGATTGATGTGCCACAAAGTGTTTATGAAAAACTGGAAAAGCCAAAATCGTGCGATGATGCAATGCATATGGCTGAAAATTTTGGTGGTGCGCCGCAAAAGTTTACCGCGTTGCATTATGAATTATCGGCGGATGTACGCGATGCAATTGCAGATTTGCCGAAACTGACATGGTCAAAACCGGTGAATTCTTCGGTGTTTTTAGTGTGCAGCGAAAAAAACACACGCGAATATGGAAACCTGAACAAGGTTATCAAACAAAATGCCGAATATAAACAGGCAATGTTTATGGCCGACCAACAATTAAAACAACTGCGCCGGCGCGCGATGGTTGTTATCAAGGATGATAGATATAAATTATGAAAACCGTTCTTTTTTCTTTGAATGATGCAGAATTGCAAAAATTTGTGATGGATTTGGGCGAACCAAAATTCCGTGCAGCGCAAATTCGCGATTGGCTGCAACGTGGCGCGCCGGATTTTAGTGTGATGAAAAATATTCCGGCCGCTTTACGCACAAAATTGGCCGATATTGCACAAACTTTGCCGGTCAAAATCGTTAAAAAATTGCAATCGGCGGATGCCGAGACAACTAAATTTTTATTAGAATTAAATGATTGCGAACAAATCGAATGTGTTTTAATGCGCACAACATACGGCAATTCTGTATGTGTCAGTTCCCAGGCCGGTTGCGCCATGGGGTGCAAATTTTGTGCCAGCACGCTGCTTGGCCTGAAACGCAATTTAACGGTGGATGAAATATTTTCGCAAATTTTGGTTGCACAATGGGAATTACGAAATGGCGATATAAAAATTCGCCCAAATGGTGATGCAAATAACAACGATGTTTCGCATATTGACGTTATGGGCACGGGCGAACCATTACAGAATACTGAAAATGTAATCGGATTTTTGGAACGCGCCAATCATGATTTGAATATATCTTGGCGGCGAATCACGGTTTCGACATGTGGAATTGTGCCGGGGATTTATGATTTGATAAAATGGGGTCGGCCGATAAATTTGGCGATTTCACTGCATGCACCAACGGACGAATTACGTTCGTCTATTATGCCGATAAATAATAAGTATAAAATCGCAGAGGTTTTGGCCGCGGCCGATGAATTTACAAAACTGCATAATCGCCAATTGATGATTGAATATATTTTGTTGGGCAAAAAAGACGAAAATGGCGAAACACAATTGTATAACTGTACCCCGGCGCACGCAGAGCAATTATCAAAATTATTGGCTGGTAAAAATTGTATGGTAAATTTAATTCCGTGGAATGCGGTGGACGAACGCGACTTTGCATCGCCATCGGGCAACGCGGTGCATCGATTCCAAGATATTTTAATTAAAAACGGAATACATACCAGAATTCGGAGGGAACGCGGCACCGACATCGGGTCTGCGTGTGGACAATTAAGGTTAAACAACAAAAAGGATTAAATATGCAAATTAAATACATTACATGTTCTGACCCACGAAATTATAATTCGATTGATGAAATGTTTGATTTGTGGAATATTGACCCGCGTGTTGAAATCGCCGTCCAAATGCATCCAGGCAAAGTTTCACCAGATACAGAAAGATATGATTGGATAAAACAATTGGTTGAAAAACTGCAAGATAATAAGTTTGTATACAGAAGTTGGAATATGGCAATTCATGTAAACAACGATTGGTGCGATGATATTTGTAATGGTATAATCCCAGACGCATTAAAACCTTTATTTCGGGCGCGGCATACACCTACGCATAAACACGTTGTTAAACGCATTCAATTAAATATGCCACAAAAAACTGCAGAAAACTTTAACCCACAAAAATTAAAACCTGTTATTGACTTTTATGACAAACAAGATTTTATTATTCAATATAATGCACGCACACAAAATGCGGTGGACGAATTACATAAAACCGGTGCAAAATTCCAGTTGCTGTTTGATGCATCGGGTGGCCGTGGAATTGATGCGGCGGAATGGCGCGCACCTGTATTTCCGGGCAAACATGCCCAGGGCTATTCCGGCGGATTATCCCCTGAAAACATTGCGGGTAATTTGGATAAAATTGCAACCGTTGCCGGCAATCATTCAATATGGCTGGATGCCGAAGGTAAATTAAAAACCGATGATAAATTTGATGTAAAACGTGCCGCGGCATATATTAAAAATGCTTTGGCGTGGGAACAAAAACACAGATAAAAAATATCTGGATTTAATTTTTGTTTTGCACCAATATATGTAAAAAAGGAGAGAATATTGAAAAAAATTTCATTATGGTATGTTGGCATAATTGCAATCGGACTGTTGTTTGTGGGATTTTTCCCGGGGTATTATTATTACAAATCTAAATTTGAATTTAATGCCGTGACGGTCAAGGGATTGGCTGAACGCGATGTTGTGGCCGATTTGGCAATTTGGGAAATTAAATATGTCGCGACCGGAAATGATTTGGCGCAGGTAAGGAACGATTTGGAAAAACAGACCGATGTCATATTGGCGTTTTTGCACGATAATGGTTTCGGCGATTCTGAAATCGAAATGGGCGGCACGGATACAAACGATTTGATGGCGAATCCGTACCGCGGAAATGACGATATAAAATCGCGCTTTATTTTGACGCGGACGATGACTGTGCGTTCGAACCAGGTTCAAAATGTTGCCGAAACATATACCAAAACCGGCGATTTAATCAGTGCGGGCGTGGTATTTGAAAATCGATATGATTCACCGGTGTCGTATATATTCACCGGGTTGAACGATATAAAACCGCAAATGCTGGAACAGGCGACTAAAAACGCCCACCAGGCCGCATTGGAGTTTGCTAAATCGTCCGACAGTAGTGTTGGTAAGATACATTCTGCAAACCAAGGCGTATTTTCAATATTGCCACGCGACAATGCAAACGCGCCTGAATTGCAACAGATAAATAAAAAGGTTCGCGTCGTCGCCACGGTGGAATACTTTTTGGAATAATCCGTCCCTGCTTGCACAGGGCCGCGATAAAATCGTATTAAAATGAATCGGATTTGGGGCGGAAAATGCCGGTGATTGCCGGGCACAAAAAAATATGGACAACCGGAATTTTTAATCTATAATCAAAATACCTTTGTTGGATGTTTAGCTCAGTTGGCTAGAGCATCTGCTTTACACGCAGAGGGTCAGGGGTTCGAGTCCCTTAACATCCACCATCGTTTGGTTGTTTGTAAATTGCCCGGGGGATTCCCGGGCGATTTTTTATTTGCAATCAGGGATTTTGCTGTTATAATACACTTCGCTTTGGGTGGTTAGCTCAGTTGGCTAGAGCGTCACGTTGACATCGTGGAGGTCGTTGGTTCGAGCCCAATACCACCCACCACCGTTTCAGAAAGACCGCCAAAGTTGGTGGTCTTTTTTGTTTTGTTATAACAGGGGATACGCATGGCACAGAAATATTTGATTACTTCTGCTTTACCGTATGTGAACAATGTTTTACATATTGGGCATTTAATTGGCTGTTTATTGCCATCTGATGTCTATGCGCGTTTCTGTCGTGCCATGGGGCGTGATGTGTTATATATTGGTGGGTCCGATGAACATGGAACACCAAGTGAGGTTGGCGCACAGCGCGAAAATATGCCAATCGAAGATTATGTCGAAAAATATCGTGCAAAGCATTTGGATGCCGTGCGGGATTTTAATTTGTCTTTTGATTTATATGGGCGCACGCATACAAAATTACACGAAAAGTTAATTCATGAATTGTTCACGCGTCTGGATGAATTGGGGATGGTTTATGAAAAATCGTCAATGCAACCATATTCGGTCAATGAAAAGAAATTCTTGGCCGACCGGTATGTTATTGGAACATGTCCAAAATGCGGGTTCGAGCGTGCGTATGGAAACGAATGCGACAAATGTGGCACGTCGCTGGACCCGGACGAATTAATCAATCCGCACAGTGCGGTGGATCCGACTTCGCCGGTCGAAATGCGCGAAACAAAGCATATTTATTTTAGGCTGAGTCAGGTCCAAGATAAACTGCGTGCGTGGATTGATTCGCGCACTGGGTGGCCGCGCACAGCGATTGCAATCGCAAATAAATGGTTGGACGAAGGGCTGCGCGATAATCCAATTACCCGTGATTTAAAGTGGGGAATTCCGGTGAATAAACCCGGATTTGAGGGTAAAGTTTTCTATGTTTGGTTTGATGCACCGTGGGGATATGTTTCGATTTCCCAGGCGGCGCGTGATGATTGGGCGTCTTGGTGGAAAAATCCGGATTGCAAATATGTCGAATTTATGGGCAAGGATAATGTGTCGTTCCATTCTGTGTTTTTCCCAGCGCAAGAGTTGGCGATGGACGATGGATGGAAAACCGTCGATGTGTTAAAGGCGTTTAACTTTATGAATTTTAATGGCGACAAGATTTCTAAATCGCGTGGCAACGGTGTGTTTTTGGATGATGCGTTGACGATTGCCCCGGCGGACACATGGCGGTATGCTTTGTTGGCATCGGCGCCGGAAACAGATGACACCGATTTTACTGTCCAAAGATTTGCAGAAATTGTGAATAAAGATTTGAACGGACTGTTGGGAAATTTTGTTTCACGCGTATGCAAATTATCGGCGAAAAACTTTGGTTTGGCGGTGCCAAAACAAAGTTCAAAGTTCAAAGTTCAAAGTTCAGATTTGGATAAAAAGATAAACAATAAATTGGATGAGTTGACGGCGGCGTTGGATGCGTGCGAATTCCGTAAATCTGTTGCGGCATTGCGTGAAATTTATGGTATTGCAAATGAATATATGACGGAAACCGCGCCTTGGGCATTGGTCAAAGAAGGTAAAATGGATGAGGCCGCCGATGTATTGAATAACTGTTTTCAACTGATTGATGTGTTTGCACGTGTGTCGGCACCGTTTATACCGGATGCGGCCGCCAAAATGCAAAAGATTTTTGCCGGTAAACATGATTTGTCTTGGCCGAAAACTTTTGAACGCAGAATTGCGGATGGTGAAGGATTTGTTGTACCTGAAAATTTATTCGAACGGATTGACGATGCACGCGTGGCCGAAATAAATGAAAAATATTCGCCTGAACCGGCCGCAGTTATGCCGATTGTTGCGAAAATAGCAAGTGTTAAAAATCACCCAAATCGTGATGATTTGCATATTTTGACCGTCGATACGGGTGCCGATAAATTACAGGTTGTATGTGGTGCGCCAAATGTTCGGGTTGGTTTAATTGGTGTATTTGCGCCGGTTGGATGCGTATTACCGGGACAAACCAAACCATTATCTGTGCGTAATGTTGGTGGCGTCAAATCAAATGGTATGATGTGCAGTGCCGCAGAATTAGGCGTGGGTAGCGATTCAAAACAAATTATTGAATTGGATGAAAATTATAAAATTGGTGATGAATATAAAGGGTAGGTTATGAGCAATAGACATATTACTGAACAATATTATTCTATTCGTGTAAAGACTGATAAAGAAAAAGATTTGTGTATTACAGGCTTTGATGGCACAGCCGAAGAATTGGCTGAAATCATTAATAAATGCACAGATAAAAAATGGCAAAAGGTTCGTGTATATAAATACACACAATGCTTGGATATGCAGAAACACAATGGTTCGCAAATTGTAAACAAACGCCGCGCATGTTTGAAAATTGATAGAATTGGTTGCGGTTCATTATGTACCAAGGTCGATGAAAACTTTACAAAAAACGGCAAGATTCCTGCCAATATTCTTGCTTTCTTTGGGGAAAATCAAAAATAATGACCGATGGGGTTCGTTTGGTTTTGATGTCTTGTTGTGCGCCGTGTTCTGCGGGCGCGATACGGCAATTGGCGGATGGACAAATTCCGGGCGTTGATGATTTTATTGTCTTATTTTATAACCCAAATATTTATCCCGATACCGAATATCAAAAAAGATTGGATGAACAAATTAAATACTGTGAATCTTTGGGCGTAAAATATGCCGTTGGTGATTATAACCATGATGCGTGGCGCGAATGCGTGCGCGGGTTAGAGAACGAGCCCGAACGCGGCGCACGTTGCAGTAAATGTTTTGCGTTTCGTTTTGCGTTTGCCCGTAAATTTGCACTAGAAAACGGCTATAACGCAATTGCATCTGTGTTTGGTGTGTCGCGATTCAAAGACCAGGCCCAGGTTGATAGCGCGGCGGAATCTGTGTGTGATGAAATCAAATATATTCCAATTAAATGGGACGAAGATTTACGTGTTGCCATCAATCGCGCAGTGGACTTTTATCGGCAAAAATACTGTGGTTGTGAATTTTCATTACGTAAATGATTGTATTTGATTTTCTGTGTATTTTTTCTATAATTTTGATAAAAACCCGGGGTTTGAAATATGCTTTTTACATCAGATGTTGTTTTTAAGTATAATATAAGAAAGGGTGCTGTCTGTCAAAAGGGCCTATTGCCTGATTGTGGCGCATTGTTTGATATTGTACGCAATTCTTTGAACGCGGAATCTTTTGAACTGGTTTTAACCCGTACGGTCCAGATTATAAAATATACACAAATAACAGATAAAAAACCGATAATAATTGATATAGATAGCCAAGATTTAACTGTTATTGTTGCGGATAAATTGACATATCCGAATGAGGTTCGTAAATTTTTGGAACATAAATACAATAACATATTTAATTTTGATGAATTAAATTTACCCGGCAATAAACCTGTATATTTTTCTGGCGTTCGCGAAATTGAAGAACTGGGGCAAATAAATCCAAATACCGGGGACAGGACCACATATACGCGTCGCTATATTGAATGCCGTCCATTAACAGACAAAGATATTGTTGTTAATAAAAACTGTCTGCATCAAATTTGGCCAACAAAGTATGACCAAATGCCATTTGAAATGCTGAAATTTTTAAAAACCAAAGAAACGATTTACTAAAAAAGGACAGATAATGAAAATTATATCAGATGTGCGTTTTGTTCTGGAAATAATAGAACCGGTGGAATATAAGTATAAAGAAACCGTTTCTGGTGACAGTGGTTCACATTTTGCCCAAATACAACATATGATTGATTGTATCGGACTTGTCAGAAAGGTTCCGTGTGCTTTTCATTTGATGCGCAAGGTATCTTTTCGAACAGAAAATTATTGTCATTTAAAGCCCGTAAATGGTGAAGATATAATAACCGACAGTTTCAAATTTATTGTTGCCGACAAAGTGCCATACTTGGCGGATTTACAACAATATTTGTTAGATAATTTTAGCCGCGGCACACAACCATGTCAGGAAGTGCATTTCAAAAATATGGCACAATTTAACATCAATATGCCTATATTTTTCACAGGGCCATGGGAATATAATGGTTCTTTCTTGCCTGATGCGCCTTTGGATAAACGGCCATTGATGGCGCGTCCATTGACAGATAAAGATATTGTTGTGGATAAAAAATTAAATCAAATTTGGCCAAAGGTGAACAGTAAAAACAAAACACCAAAAGAATTGATTGCATTATTGGCAAAAACAAAAGAAAACGTTTACGAAGGATAGGGGATTATGTCATCAATATTTGTATTTCCAGGTCAGGGCGCCCAGGTTGTTGGGATGGGTGCCGATTTATATAAAAACAATGCAAAAGCCAAGGCTGTGTTTGACGAGGTTGATGCGGCGTTGGGTGAAAAGTTGTCCGATATTATTTTTAATGGCCCGATGGAGGAATTAACATTAACGCGTAATGTGCAACCGGCAATTATGGCGACATCTGTTGCGATGTATCGTGCATCAAACTTGCCATTGGCGGATTATGTTGCCGGACACAGTTTGGGCGAATATACGGCATTATGTGTGGCGGGTGCCATCAGTTTATCGGACACCGCAAAATTATTGCGTGCACGCGGAAATGCGATGCAGGCGGCGGTTCCCGTTGGTGCGGGATTGGTTTCTGTGGTTTTGGGATTGGATGCGGATACCGTACGTGATATTTGTGAAAATTGCGGTTGCGATATGGCAAATGATAATTGCCCAGGTCAGGTTGTTATTTCCGGATTAAAAGAAAATGTCGATGCGGCAAGTGAAAAACTAAAAAATGCCGGCGCAAAACGCGTTATGCCTCTTGCTTTGTCTGCACCGGTACATTGTCGCGTCCAAGAACCCGCGATGAAAGCCATGCGCGACATTTTGGAAAAAACAAATATTACAAAACCGCGTGCAAAATGGATTTCAAATAAAACATGCACTGTTATTGAAAATCCAAACGACATTCGCGATGCGTTGGTTTATCAAATGACACATGGTGTCCGGTGGCGCGAAAGTGTTTTGGAAATGGTAAATTTGGGTATTACAGATGCAATTGAAATCGGGCCGGGTAATGTGTTGTCTGGGTTAATTACACGTACGACTGATAAAATTGCGGTGAAAAAGTTAGAGGTTTAAGTTATGGCACGTAGTACAAATAATATAAAATACTATCAAAAATCGGTTGATAAAAATTCGACTGTGTTTGAAATCGCCCAGAATAATGTATTAGTTTGCAAGATTGTTGTTCCAAATGATTTTGCACAAAAAATTGATTTTATACCGTATACTTGGATGAATTATTATAATGTGCGGACCGTGGCCAAGGCTGTATCCAAAAAATTCAAACGCGTTGTGGTTGTTAATGGAATCAGAAAAAATATCGAGGTTATATGCACTGAATTAATTAATAATCCTGTGGCTGTGAAATCAAAAACAAAAGTTCAAAAAAAACATGTTGATGATGATGTGGATATAAAAGTTATTGATCATAATCCGCGGCACGACATTGACCCAATGATTTTGGCAAAGGCATTGACTTTGATTTGTGGCCCGAAACAATCGTTGGATGACGCAAAATTAAAAGCACAACAAAAAGCGAACGAGCAATATATTTATATTAAATTACTGGATAAAGACAGCAAGTTTATTTGCAATATTTATCCAACAATTTCAAAGAAAGAGCACGAAAAATTTATAAAAGAAAAAATCCAACGGGATTTGGGCAAACAGACCTTGCAACGCATTGGTCAATTCATAAACCAAAAAGAAATGGGGGATTAAAATGTTTGATTTGAAAGGCAAAGTTGTTTTGATAACTGGTGCAACGGGGGGTATTGGCGGTGCAATTGCAAAACAAATGCACGATGCGGGGGCGACTGTTGTTGTATCCGGGCGTAATGTTGCCAAATTAAATTCTGAATTTGATGATTCATTCATCAAAATGCCATGTGATTTGGCGGCGGATGGCGCGGGCGTTGAATTGGTTATGAATACAATTGACAAATGTGGCCGATTGGATGTTTTGATAAACAATGCCGGAATCACTGCGGATACATTACTTATGCGGATGAGTGATGAACAATTCGATAATGTTATAAACACAAATCTGCGGGCGGCGTTCAAGACATGTCGTGCGGCAATTATGCCAATGATGAAACAAAAATGGGGACGCATTATAAATATGGCATCCATCGTTGGTGTTGTTGGCGGTGCCGGTCAGGCGAACTATGCCGCATCAAAGGGTGGGTTAATTGCGATGACAAAATCAATCGCAGCCGAGGTTGCATCCCGCGGTATTACTGCGAATGCAATTGCGCCAGGATTTATTGAAACACCAATGACAGATGTTTTGAGTGATGAATTAAAGAAAAAATATTTGGAACAAATCCCTGCGGGACGATTTGGCAAACCGGTTGATATTGCAAACGCGTGTGTGTTTTTAGCAAGTGATGAAGCATCTTATATAAACGGACAAACAATTCATGTCAACGGTGGTATGGGTAGATTTTAATAATGCAAGAATTTGATGTGATTGTTATTGGTGGGGGACACGCCGGCGTTGAGGCCGCGGCGGCATCTGCGCGCCGTGGGGCGCGGACACTTTTGCTGACCATGCGGGAAAGTGACATTGGCGCGATGTCTTGCAATCCATCGATTGGTGGTCCGGGCAAATCGCAAATGGTTGCGGAAATGGCGGCCTTTGCGGGTGTGATGCCGGCGTCAGCGGATATGGCCGGGATTCATTTTCGCACACTGAATGCGACACATGGCGCGGCGACGCGTGCACTGCGTGCGCAAATCGACCGCGATTTGTATCATAATGCGGTTATGAAAATTTTGACGGACACAAAATTTTTAACAATTCGATTTGAAAAAGTTGAAAATCTGGATTTAGTAAAAAAGACCGTAAACAATGCGTATAGCGCGCGCGCAATTATTTTAACAACGGGGACTTTTTTAGGTGGATTGGTGACACGCGGGGCGGAAAAAATTCCGTCTGGGCGACTGATGGACGATGGAAATTACCAAGAAAATGACACATATATATCAACAGTATTGCGGGACAATGGATTTGATTTAATGCGGTTAAAGACCGGAACACCTGCGCGTATATATCGTGATTCTATTGATTTTTCAGGCTTAGAGCCACAGCCCGGCGACAATCCGCACGATTGGTTTATGTTTGGTGATGAAAATAATAATTATGATGCAAAATGCTATATCACACATACAACGGAAACAACGCATCAAATTATTCGCGATAATATTAAATCTGCGCCAATGTATAATGGCGATATTGTTGGTACCGGCCCGCGCTATTGCCCCAGTTTAGAAGATAAAGTTATGCGATTCCCGGAACATAATTCCCATCATGTGTTCCTGGAACCCGAAGGGTTAAATAGTGATTTAATTTATCCAAATGGAATTTCAACCAGTTTCGGGGCCGATGTCCAAGACAAATGGATTCGCACGATTCCGGGGTTGGAAAACGCGCGTATTGCGCGTTTCGGCTATGCGATTGAATACGATGCGATTGATGCACGTAAATTAAAATCCACATTGGAATCCAAAGATATTGATGGCGTATTCTTTGCGGGACAAATCAACGGCACATCTGGATACGAAGAAGCCGCCGCCCAAGGATTGGTTGCGGGCGCAAATGCCGCAGCGTATGCTTTGGGTTCGGCGCCGCTGTTATTAAATCGAATAAATTCTATGATTGGTGTATTGATTGATGACATCACAACACTGGGGGTTGATGAACCGTATCGTATGTTTACTTCGCGTGCGGAATATCGGTTGAATTTGCGCGCGGATAATGCCGTTGCACGTCTTGGAAAAATTGGTGTTGAATTGGGATTGATATCAAACACAGATTTTGAAAAATTGTTTGCAATTCATGAATCTGAAATTGCGGAAAATGATAAAATGTATGCCGGATATATTGCACGCAACGAACGTGAAATGGCCGGTGTTATGCGCGATATGGAAATGAAAATACCGATTGATATGGATTATAACGGATTGCCGGGATTAACCAATGAATTGATTGAAAAGTTAAACAAAACGCGGCCTGAAAATATCGCCGCATTGTCGCGTATACCGGGTATGACCCCCGCCGGCATTATGGTTGTATTAAGAAAGATTAAATCGACAAAATAAAAATTTTAAGCCCACACAAAAAGTGTGGGCCAGATATAAAAAAGCCCGTCTTCGCCGACAAACACGAAACACCCTGCATAATTATAGATAATGCTACGCCGCGGCACTGAAAAATTTTAAGCCCACACAAAAAGTGTGGGCCAACAATTTTTCGTGGTGCCGGAAACAGGACTTGAACCTGCGACCCCCTCATTACGAATGAGATGCTCTACCAGCTGAGCTATTCCGGCGTTCGGGGCATAGTATAAACTATGACTTTTTGTTTTTCAAGTATTGTATGTTTTTTATTTCTGGTGGGCGTATTTTTGGCGATGGATGTCGGCCAAATCCCAATATTTTGAATATGTATTAACCGGTTTCTGTGCCAATTTATACAAAGATTTGTTATACTCGTTGATATATGCATCAACAAAATTGTTTTTGTTATTCTTGCGTTCTGATGCGGCGGCAAATGCGCTGTGCACCGGAATAGCCCAACAGCAAACAAACGCAATTACAAATGTGAACGATGCGGCCGTTGATGCCACCAAGAAATTTCCAAAATTATGATTTTTTTGTTTTGGCATTTTGTTCCCCTGTACATGTCAATTTTTTATAAAATAATAAAAAAAACTGGAAATCGCCATAAACATATATTAAAATGCCAATCATGAACAAAAAAGGTATAATTATTATTAAATAGACCCTCACTGCGCTTTGGCGGTGGCTGGGGCGCGTGGGCGCCTTTTTTTAATGTAAAAAATGTAAGGATAAAATATGGCATACCCAAAAACAGAACCAAAAGCGAACTTTGCAAATCTGGAACATTCCGTTATGGATTTTTGGCGGACGGATGACACGTTTCATAAATCATTAAACAAAACAAAGTTGGGACATCCGTTTAGTTTTTATGATGGCCCACCGTTTGCCAATGGGTTGCCACACTGGGGACATTTGGGTGTGTCTGCGGTCAAAGATATGGTGTGTCGTTATCATACTATGCGCGGGGAATATGTTGAACGCGCGTTGGGCTGGGATTGCCATGGTTTGCCGGCAGAGGCTTCGGTTGAAAAAAAGCAAGGACGCAGTGCCAAAGATATTGTGGCGACGGATGGTATGGCGCACTTTTGCGATTTGTGTAAAAATGATGTAATGACCTTTTCTAACGAATGGTTGCGTTATTTCGAACGCATTGGTCGTTGGGTTGATGGTGGTGAAACCCTTGGCTATCGCACAATGGATAAAAACTTTATGGAATCTGTGATTTGGGGTTTGAAACAAATGTATGACAAAGGTTTGTTATACAAAGATTTCAAGGTAAACCCATACGATTGGAAATTGGGAACCGTGTTATCTAATTCCGAGGCTTCATCAGAATATCAAGATGTTGTTGATGATACTGTGACGGTTTGGTTCGAATTAGAAAACGGGGACAGGGCAATTGCATGGACAACAACACCATGGACTTTGCCTGCGAATTCTGCATTGGCGGTGAACAATAATATGCGCTATGTTCGTATGCGTCACGATGATGGGCATGTTTATATTTTGGCAGAAAGTCGCGTGAAGGCGTATGAAAAGATTTTTGCAAATTCGGAAAATTTGGGCACGGTGATGGGGTCTGAATTGGTTGGGTTGCACTATACGCCGATTTTCCCGTATTATGCGCATGACGCATCTGGCTTAGCCCATGGTTTGTATACAATTATTTCTGGTGATTATGTATCTGATTCTGACGGTACCGGTATCGTGCATATTGCGCCAGCGTATGGTGAAGACGACTATAATGTTGCCAAGGCAATTGACCCAAAATTTCCTGTCATTTTAAATGTTGATGATTATGGTAATTTTGATTCGACTGTACTTGATTGGGCGGGTGAAAATATTTTCGACGCCAATCCAAAGATTATTGATTGGTTGCGCAAAACTGGTCGCTTGGTGCAAAAATCACAGCACAAACACAGTTATCCGTTTGGACCACGCAGCAAGGAAAAATTGATTTATCGCGCGACTGATGCGTGGTATATCAATGTGCCAAAGGTTCGCGACCGCTTGGTTGAAATCACAAAGACGCAAACCACATGGACATCGGCCGGAAACAGATTTTTGGACTGGATTGAAAATGCGCGTCCATGGGGAATTTCACGTAATCGATTCTGGGGCGTGCCGTTACCAATTTGGGAAAAGAACGGCGAATACAAAGTATTTGGTTCGGTCGCGGAATTAGAAGAATTCTTTGGCGTAAAAATCGATGATTTGCATCGGCCAACTTTGGACGCGTTGGAAAAGGACGGATGGAAACGTATTTCGGACGTTTTGGATTGCTGGGTCGAAAGTGGTTCTATGCCTTTTGCATCCCTGCATTATCCATTTGAAAACGCGGATGTGTTCGATGCAACTTTCCCGGCGGATTATATTATCGAAGGTCAAGATCAAACACGCGGTTGGTTTTATGCGTTGATGGTGATTGCGGTTGCGTTGTTTGATAAACCAGCGTTCCGCGTTGTATCTGCAAATGGATTGATTTGTGATGAAAACAAACGCAAATTTTCAAAGTCATTGAAAAACTATGTTGACCCGGCGGAACAATTGGAAACATATGGTGCGGACGCTATTCGTCTGTTTATTTTGGGCAGCAATTTTATGAAGGCCGAACCGGTCGGTGTCGATGTCGAGGGTCGCGTATTTAATGACACAATTAAAACAATTTTGACACCACTGTGGAACGCGTATCACTTTTTCACATTGTATGCAAATGCGGGAAATATCACGGCAAAAAAGGATGACACATCCGATGATTTATTGGATAAATATATTTTGGCTGAATTAAATGAATTGGTGCATGTTGTGGGTGCGTCCCTGGACGAATACAAACCGGATGTCGCAATCAAAGAATTTGTTCGATTCTTGGATGTTTTGAATAACTGGTATATTCGTCGTGGACGTGCACGTTTCTGGGGCGAAGAACAAAATGCGTTTAACACGTTATATTATGTGTTGGTGACATTTGTAAAATTGTTGGCTCCGTTTGCGCCGTTTATTTCTGAATATATTTACAAGAATTTAACGGGGAATGAATCTGTGCATTTGGAAAGTTTCCCGGTTGCCGGTGCAACAGATATGGCGGGTGTTTTTGACATGCGTCGCGTGCAATCGATTGTGTCTGTTGGAAAACAATTGCGCGAACAATACAAATTGCGTAATCGTTTGCCGTTGGCATCATTAACGGTTGCGGGCGTTGATATGCAAAAATATGCCGACATTATTCGCGATGAATTAAATGTCAAAGACGTTAAATTTATTAACGATATATCGTCGGTTGCGGATTATTTTGTGTATTTAATCACACCAAAGATTGGCGCACGTTTGGGTGCCGCATTGCGTGAAATCGTGCCATTGGTAAAGCAGGGTAAATATACAATCGATGGTGACACTTTGTATGTTGGTGATTACACATTAAATTCTGACGAATTTGAAAATCGTTTAACTGTAAAAGACGGTATCACAGGTGCTGCATTACCGGACAATACCGCGGTTGTTGTTCTGGACACAAATATAACACCAGATTTGATTCAAGAGGGTTTGGCAAATGACGCATTGCGATTTATCCAAGATTCACGCAAAGCCGCAGGTTTAGACGTTTCAGACAGAATCCGTTTGGTATACAGTGGTGATGATACTATCGCTTCTGCGATTGATGCGCATCGCGAAATGATTATGAACAATGCATTGATTGTTGAATTGTCAAACGGCAATGCATCTCAATTCGAAACAGAAATCGAGGGTCATAAATTCGCAATTGATATTACAAAAGCGTAAATAATGATTACACCGGATATTTATTTTGAAAATGTTGCACCCACATTGGATATGAATATCCGGTCTGAATTATATTCAACAAATGAATTTACTTTTGCGGTGGCGGTTATATTGTCGGCCCAGGCGACTGATAAAAAAGTGAACGAGGTCACGCCAGAATTATTTCGTGTGGCACCAACGCCACGTAAAATGTTGGCATTGGGATTGGACGGATTAAAACAACATATACGGGTTATTTCTTTTTTTAATAACAAGGCGACAAATATTATGCGCCTGGCAGAAATTTTGGCAGACGGGCAGGGTGACGATTGGAAATTTCCGGATAAATATCACAATCGTGATGCGTTGATGGGGCTGCCTGGCATTGGGCAAAAGACCGCAAATGTTATTATGAATGTTTTGTGGGGCGCACCAAATATCGGTGTGGATACGCATGTTTTCCGCAATGCACATCGATACGGTTGGGTGACGGACGACGATAATACACCCGAAAAAGTCGAAGCAAAATTATTGCGTAAAATTCCAAAAAAATATCACAGTATTGTAAATCATGTAATGGTTTTGCACGGGCGATATACTTGCACAGCATTACGTCCAAAATGCGAAAATTGCCCAGTTCAAAAATGGTGTAATGCGAAAGACAAAAACATATAAAAAAACACCGGCAAATGCCGGTAGGATTATACCCACAAAATTTTGCAATTTTGCGGGGCCCAGAAAAAAACACCGGTAAACACCGGTGTTTTTTAACATTTTAATTTATGCTTATGCCCTTAATTTTGCGTGGCATTTGGATTCAACCGCCGCAATTACTTTATTTTGTAATTCGGTTAAATCAGATTCACTCATATTCTCGGTTGGATAAATTGTGATTGTAAATGCCACAGATTTATTGCCGCCACCCATATCGAACGAATCAAATACCGTCACATCGCCAATGCGCGAATCCGCCGCACGCGCCGTTGCAATCAGGCGTTCCACCGGTGATTTTGATTCAACAATAAATGCAAAATCACGTGTGATTGGCTGAAATTCTGTCACCGGTGTTTTTGCAAATTTTGGTGTTTTTGGCAACGTGTCGATATTATCAACAATT
The DNA here is from genome assembly GCA_902799285.1 of uncultured Pseudomonadota bacterium. GTDB lineage: Bacteria > Pseudomonadota > Alphaproteobacteria > Rs-D84 > Rs-D84 > Enterousia. Next base: position 34,936 of record CADCAA010000003.1, on the reverse strand, counting down.
GCGACAACTGTTGTAGCCTTGATATGCATAGCGTGTGCAACAGACGGGTGCAATTCACCAAATTCAGCAATTTTTTTATTTCCTTGCATAATACGGCCATACTTATATGGGTGCGCCCACAGTGGTGCATTATTTGTTTCAATTGTATATTTTTGATTGCCAATTAAATTCAGAATATCTGATTTGACATCAAACACATCAACATTGCGATTACGTTTCATCCAATGCTTTGGACCGGTTGTGCCGGAACGCACAATACATATTTGTGTATGTTCATTGCCCGGCATATCGCCGTCAAACACAGTTCCCAATTCAAAGACATTGAAATCGACAAATCCACGTTTAATATTTTGCGATAAAGCAATCAGTAAATTTCCCAGCAAGCAATTACGCATACAATCAAAATCAACCGTGATTGGATTTGATATCTTGATAATTGGTTTATCGGTCAACATACTTTCAATTTTAGAATTACCGAAACCAAACGAAATATTTTCGTTTAATCCCATGTTGGCCAGGCGATGCTTTAATCCTATACACGCACGTGTTTCCATTTTATCGGTGTTTTCGTTTATTGTTTCGACAACACCATTTAATCCAACCTTGTCATAGCCATAAATACGGATTAAATCAGACACCACGTTTTCAGGTGCCGTCATATCGACGCGCGCACTGCGTGGGGTGATGGTCCAAATGCCGCCTTTGCCTTCACTGACATTAAATTGCAGTGATTCCAAAATTTCGCGCTGTTTTTGTATTGGCATATCAACGCCAGTTCTTTGTGCACAGAATGTGGGATTATATGCGATTTTATTTGGTGTGTATTCGGCACGCCCCGCGGTCACAACCCCGACAATTTCGCCACCACATGCATCCATTATAATCTTGGTCGCGTATGCCAGCGCCACCGCGTTCACATTTGGGTCAATTCCGCGCTCGTATCTGTATGATGCATCCGTAGATAATCCCAGACGCTTGGCCGTTTTACGGATTCCAACCGGTTCAAAATACGCGGATTCAATGATTATATTTTTTGTGTCGTCGGTTGTCATCGCGCGCGCACCACCAACGATTCCCGCCAGTGCCAGAACACCCGTCATATCGGCGATAACCAAATCTTTGTCGGAAAGTTCGGCATCAAAACAATGCAGGGGCTGACCCATATCATAGCAAATATAGTTTGTTGCATCCACGCATGCGTTCTTTGGATTCATGCCCGCCGCCATCAATCGGTTTGCGATTTTCACATTTGACGGCGCGTTTTTAATACCGTGGATTTCCGCCATACGATATGTTGCGCAACGGTCAGACATTATTTTAACATCGCGCGTGCCTTTTCTTTCGTTCAATGGTTTTATTGCGTCTGCAATATATTTACCCGCACCACATGCAGATAAATCCAGCGCAATTCCACGCACAGCCAAATAGTCGGGACGATTTGGTGTGATACCTGTATCAAAAATAGCGGAATCAGTGCATCCAGGGACCGTATCACCCGGTTTCATATCATCGGGTAATTCCATAATACCACTGTGGTCGGGGCCTAAACCCAATTCCCGTTCACTGCACATCATGCCATCGGACATAACACCGCGTAATTTGCCAGATTTAATCGTTTCACCGCCGATTTTGCATCCGGGACGCGCCAATGCAGAAATCAACCCAACACGAACATTTGGCGCACCACATACAACCTGGCGCAATTTATCCGAACCATCATCCACCATTAAAACATGCAGATGGTCACTGTTTTCGTGGGGGTGGCATTCGACAATTTTCGCAGCAACCGGTGGCACAGGGGCGATAAAATCTTCGACCTCTAGGCCTGTGCGATTTAACATTTCCTCGATCTGTTCGGGTGTTAATTTCGTATCCAGATATTCACGCAACCATTCATAAGACCATTTCATTTTATTCCCCTGTTATTAAAAGCCACTGTTTTTCAACCAACGAATATCGCCGTCATAAAATTTTCTGATATCGTTTAATCCAAATTTCAACATTGCAATACGATCCCAACCGAAACCAAAGGCAAAACCCTGGTATTCATCGGGATTAATTCCGCAATTACGCAAAACATTTGGATGCACCATGCCGGCACCCGCGATTTCCAGCCATCTGTCGCCGTTCCATTTAATATCTATTTCAATCGATGGTTCGGTAAATGGAAAGTATGATGGGCGAATACGCATTTCCAATTTTCTTTCAAAATATCTTTCCAACATCGTGCGGATTGTTGCAACCAAATCAGACATTGTGATATGTTTATCAATTTTGTCGACATATAAACCCTCAATCTGGCCAAACATAGGGCTATGCGTTGCGTCCATTTCTTTGCGATATGTGCGGCCAACACCAAACATTTTAATTGGCACACCGTGTTGTTCCATGGCACGAATTTGAATTGCCGAAGTCTGGGTTCGCAACACGTTGCCATTATCCAAAAAGAACGAATCCTGCATATCACGGGCGGGATGATATGATGGTGTATTTAATGCGGTAAAGTTATGCCAGTCGTCTTCGACCTCGGGTCCGGTCCACATGGTATAACCCAAAGATTCCAAAATTGAACCTATTTGCGACAATGTTTCGGTCAAAGGATGAATTGTTCCATGATTTTTTGGTTCCGTATCCAATGTGACATCAACATATTCAGATGATAATTTTGCGTTTAATGCCGCCTGTTCTAATTCGATTTGTTTTTCTTTGAATGCGCGACGCAATTCGGCGTTTTCGGCATTGACCGCCGCACGTTCACCATTTGACAATGTCGCCATTGTTTTCAAGCGTGCCGTCATAGTGCCATTTTTGCCAAATGTTGCCGTATACAAAGCCTGTAATTCTTCGAGATTATCTATCTTTTTTATTTCGTCTAACATAATTTTACCCTATATATTAAATAAAGCCGCCAAATACTTGACGGCTTTATTATTACAAAACAAAAGACCACCGCCAAGGATTATTTTGCATCCTTTGCGATAAATCGTTTTGCAACATCAATCAATTTTGTGAAATTTTCATCACCAGCAAAAGCCATTTCGGCCAAAACCTTGCGGTCCAATTCCACGCCAGCCTTTTTCAGGCCGTTCATAAATTGAGAGTATGTTAAACCATTATTACGCACAGCGGCGTTAATACGGACAATCCACAAACCACGAAATTCACGTTTTTTAACGCGACGGTCGCGATATGCATACTGGCCCGCCTTTTCAGTCTTTTCACGTGCAGCACGATATGTAGAATGATGACGGCCCAAGAAACCCTTGGCACGCGCCAAAATTTTATTATGCTTTTGTTTAACTGTTGTTCCACGTTTTACTCTTGCCATAATTGCCCCCTATTACTATTTCAAACCATATGGTGCCAAGATTTTAGCCTGACCCATCATGTTATCGTTCAGATACTGTGCCTTGGAACCCGCGTTATTTGCGCGTTTCGATTTATGACGCAGTAATTTTTTGTGAGCATTTCTGGCAACACGGATTTTTCCAGTTGCAGTCATAGACGCACGTTTTTTCAAATAAGACTTTGTCTTTAACTTTGGCATTTTTTTTCCTTTTGGTTATATCCTGATGGCAATGCCGTTATGCCATTTCGGATGTTTCAGGCCTTTATTTTGGCATAAATAAACAAAAAATCAAGTTTTTATTGAATGTTCGTTTTTTAGTGGTTAAACTACGCATTGAAAATGAATCCAAAAACATTATCTTCACGGGCACTCAGGTTGATTAAATCCGCGGCCGCCGCGGCCATGGTGCCAATTGTGTTTATTTATGTTTTGGTGTCAAAGCCCGATTTTTACCTGATAAATTGGCTGGGGCATGTGGTTTTGCCGGTCGCGCATTTCGTTGGTGATGTCGTCACTTGGCCAATTCGTGCCACGGGCGAGGCTGTATCCAATATTTACGATTTGTCGCAACTGCGGGCTGAAAATGAAAGATTACAGCGCGAGTTGGATGCGGCGCGGGCCGATAAAAATATTTGTGATGTCGCCGTCGCCGAAAACAAGCGTTTATCGAACGAACTGGATATTGTGCATGCCACACCGCAAAATGTTATTATGGCCGATGTTGTGCATGATACTGTCGCGCTGCATCACAGTAATTTTTTGATAAACCGTGGTGTGTTTGATGGTATTAAAAAGGGTATGGTTGTGACGTCGGTTGATGGGGTTATGGCCGGAATTGTTATCGATGTTGGTGGTGAATTTTCGCGTGTTCGTGCGTTAAATGATGCGGCCAGTAATATTGCTGTGCGTATTGCCGGGGACGAAGTTTATGGATTTTTACAAGGTGATGGTTCGGCATCCCCTGAAATTGGGTTTTTCAGTCGACCTGAATTCCGTGCCGCCAAAGGTATGACCGTTATAACCAGTAATATCAGCGGGGTTTTACCAAATGGTATTTTGGTTGGAACGATGAAAAACGGACGCGATGTGAAAGTTTTGCAACCGGATTCTGTGTCACGCGTCAAAGTGTTGGAATTTAATACGAATAACGAATATAAATGATTAGGAATTTTATTTCTTTTTTGCGAAATGCGTCCCCGTTTTTGGCGGTGATTATTTTGTGGCGACTGCAACTGCATTTTTGGAATCCGGGCGGGATTTTGGCGTTAATTCCTATATTTTATTATTCTTTTGTGCGGCCGGTCAGGGGTTTTACCGCCGTATCTGTGTTGTTTTGTTTTTTAATAGATTATGCATTTGATACCAAGTTATTTTGGACAACTATGTATTTTATCGCGTATGCAATAAATGGTTTTCAATACTTTATCGATTTGCCACGTGCAGATAAAAATGCAATTGTGCCTTTTATGATTTTTTTAGGGTTGTCTTTATTTATATTAATGGTTGTAAATATTTCCTGGACGGTGATTGGGCGGTCAATTGCTTTGTTTATATGGATGTCTGTAATTTATACACCAATAATAAATCTGTTAAAGGTGGTGCATCGCGATGATTGATATGGAAGTTGGACGCACTTTTGACCGACGCAGCGCGTTGTTTTTAACAACGGGGGCGGTTCTGACATCCGTATTGATTTTGCGTATGTTGCAGATGCAGGTTTTTAACTATCGCGATTATAAACGCAAATCTGAAAATAATTCTTTTCGTATTCAAATAAATATGCCGGAACGTGGTAAAATATTATCGTCTGAGGGGATTCCTATTTCGCGCGACACACCGATTTATCGTATTTATATTGTGCCCGAGGAAGCCGAAAATGTTGATGAATTATTGGTGACATTGACACGCGATTTGAATTTGAAGCAAAAAACATTAAAGCGTATTTATGCGCAAATGAAAAAACAACAAAGATTTCAGCCTGTATTGATTTCTGAACATACAGGATGGGAAAAATTGGCAAAAATAAGTGCGAAAAATTTACCAGGTGTTCATATCAACAGTGGTTATGCACGCGTTTATGAATTGGGTGAATCGGGCGCACATATTTTTGGTTATGTTGGTGCGCCACGCGTGCCACAACCAAACGCGCCTTTTTTCACAACTGGAATTTTGGGTTTGGAAAAACGTTTTAATAACGAAATGGCCGGCAAGGCCGGTCAAACGGTTATGCTGTCGAATGCGGTTGGACGAATAACCGGCGAAGACGAAGACCAATTTGTAAAATCCGAACCAGGGGTTGATATAAAAACAACCGTTCGTTATGACGCGCAAAAGGTTATGTATGACGCGCTTGCCCAGCACAAGGCCGGTTGTGGCGTGGCAATTGATATTCGAAATGGTGATATTTTGGCGATGACATCTGCGCCGGGGTTTGACCCAAATAAATTCACGGATGATGATTCTGATGAATATATGGAACAACTGCGTTCTGATTATACAAAACCATTTGTAAATAAAACGGTCGAAGGATTGTTTCCACCGGGTTCAACATTCAAAATTGTTGTGGCTTTGGCCGCATTGGAATCAGGTGCAGTCACCCCGGACGAGCAAGTTTTTTGTCCGGGTTATTGGGACTATGGCGACAGGCGGTATCACTGTTGGGAGGCACACGGCCACGGGCATGTGAATTTGGCATCTGCGTTGGCACATTCTTGTGATATTTATTTTTATAAATTGGCGTTAAAGATTGGTATTGATGCAATCCGTAAAATGGCGTTGCGATTGGGATTTAATGAAAAATATTTAACGGATATTTTTCCAAAAGAAATGGCCGGTGTTATTCCTGATAAATATTGGAAGGAAAAACATGTTGGTGCAAATTGGGTGCATGGTGATACTGTGATTTCTGGGATTGGCCAAGGGTTTATTTTGGCGAACTGTTTACAATTGGCGATTATGTTGGCGCGCGTGACATCGAATACCGTTGTTATGCCGCGATTGATTGCAAGTGATGAACAACCAAAATTCAAAAAACTGGGACTGGAAACAAAAAATATAAAATATGTTTTGCGTGGATTGGAAATGGTGACATCACCTGGGGGCACCGCCGCGGGCAGTGCGATAAATGTTGATGGCGCAAAAATGGGTGGAAAAACCGGAACATCGCAAGTACGTAATATTTCCAAGGCCGAACGTGCCACAGGGGTACTTTCTGCATCACAACTGGAATGGAATAAACGTAATCACGGGTTATTTGTTGGATATGCACCAACCGACAATCCGCGGTATGCCGTTTGCATAATAACCGAACATTCAGGCGGCAGTGGTCCCGCCGCACGCACATGTGCCGCGGTTATGAAAACTTTATTAGAGGGCGAAAAATGATGATTCATCAAACACGTGTTTCTAATGCAAATATGATGACAATTTCGGAAAAATTGTCGCGGTTTTTATGGGGATTATTTTTGCCAATGTGTGCGGTGTTGGCGATTTCTGTGATGGTTTTGTTTTCGGCAGGCTCTGGTAATTGGCAACCATATGCCGCGCCCCAGTTATTAAAAATATTGTTGGGGTTTGGTGTATTTTTTGTTGTTGCGTTTTCAAATATTAAAACATGGTTAAAATCTGCGTATTTGATTTATGCAATTGCACTTATATTGATTGTTTTGGTGACATTTGTTGGTGATGTTGGTATGGGCGCGCAAAGGTGGCTGAACCTGGGGTTTATGAATATTCAACCGTCTGAATTTATCAAAATCGCGTTGGTGTTGGCGTTGGCGCGGTATTTTGCATGGATGAATTCTGTGGAACTGACCATGGCTAAAAATTATGTTGCACCGTTGTTATTGACTTTTGTGCCATTTGCGTTGATTGTGGCACAACCTGATTTAGGTACCGCATTATCATTGATGATGATTATGTTTGGTATATTCTATATCGTTGGTGCGCAAAAAAAGTGGTTTATTATTGTTGCAATTTTGGGATGTATGGCGGCACCGGTTGTATGGTTTGGTGGTATGCATGATTATCAACGCGAACGCATTATTACATTTATAAACCCAGACCATGATTCACGCGGAACTGGATATCAAATAAACCAGGCAAAAATTGCCTTTGGTTCGGGTGGCGTGTTTGGTAAAGGCTATATGGCGGGTACGCAATCACAACAATCTTTTTTGCCGGAAAAACAGACTGATTTTATATTTACCATGCTGGGTGAAGAGTTTGGTTTTATCGGGGCATTTGTATTGTTATTGATTTATACTTGGATTATTTTGGTTCTGTTTTGGTGCGCAAAAACATGCAAAAACAGGTTTGGGCAATTGGTGTGTTTTGGTTTTATGTTGAACTTTTTTGTTTATTATTTTATAAATATTTCTATGGTGCTGGGGTTATTGCCAACCGTTGGCGTGCCATTGCCGTTGATGTCATTTGGTGGCAGCAGTCTGTTATCCTTGATGTTTGGATTCGGACTGTGTCAAAATGCGCATATAAATAAAGATCAACAATTATCTGCAAAAGGAAGTTAAAATCATGAATTTATTAATTGTGGAATCTCCGTCAAAAGCAAAAACCATTGAAAAATACCTGGGCAATGGGTGGCGTGTTGTTGCATCAGTCGGACATGTGCGTGATTTGGTTCCTGAAAATGGCAGTGTCGATGTTGATAATGATTTCAAAATGCATTGGCAAATTATGCCGGGCAAAGAAAAACAAATTAAATTGATTGTTGATTTGGTTAAACAGGCGGATGCAGTGTATTTGGCATCGGACCCTGATCGCGAGGGCGAGGCAATCGCATGGCATTTATTGGATATATTAAAAACTAAACGGGCGTTGGCCGGCAAAAAAGTGTATCGTGTTGCGTTTCACGAAATTACTAAAAATGCTGTGACGGCCGCAATAAAAGACCCGCGCGAGATTGATTCAAACCTGGTTGATGCATATATTGTGCGCAGGGCTTTGGATTATTTAATTGGTTTTAGTGTTTCACCATTGTTGTGGCGACGGAATTTGGGTAAATCGGCCGGGCGTGTGCAATCGGTTGCGGTTAAATTGGTTGTTGATCGCGAGCGCGAGATTGAAGCATTCAAACCACAAGAATATTGGTCGTTATCATCAGAGTGCAAAGTGCAAAGTGCAAAGTTCAAAGCAAATTTGTCCAAGTATAAAAATGAAAAAATTGAAAAACAGACAATAAAAAATAAAGAAACTATTGATAAAATTTTGTCTGATTTAGGACAGCCGGTTGTTGTGGCGACCGTATCAAATATTGACCGGAAAAAGACTTCGCGTCGTGCGTTTGCGCCGTTTACAACCAGTACATTGCAACAAGAGGCCGCGCGTAAATTATCATTTTCATCAAAGCGCACTATGTCCACCGCGCAAAAATTGTACGAGCAAGGTTTTATTACATATATGCGTACGGACGCCACGAATTTATCTGTGGATGCGGTAAATGATATTCGTGAATATATCGCGAAAACATATGGCGATAAATTTTTGCCAGCACAACCAAATGTTTATGTGACTAAATCAAAAAATGCCCAGGAAGCGCACGAGGCAATTCGTCCAACGCATTTTGATTCGCCCGCGAAAAATTTATCATCGGACGAACAGCGTTTATATGACTTGATTTGGAAGCGAACAATCGCGTGTCAAATGGCAAATGCAGAATTTGATTCTGTGGTTGTTGATATTAAAACAAATGATGCGGATGCAGTATTTCATACGGTTGGAACAACATGCACTTTTGATGGATATTTGAAAGTCTATAACGAAGGCAAAGATGACGAGGCCGATGAAGAAGTTGTAAAATTGCCACCATTAAATGTTGGTGATAAAATTGATATTGTTGAATTTATTCCTGAACAACATTGGACAACACCGCCGGCACGATTTACCGAAGCATCACTGGTTAAAAAATTGGAAGAACTGGGGATAGGGCGACCATCAACATACGCGACAATTATGTCGACCATAGTCGACAGAAATTATGTCGAACAAGATAAACAACATCGTTTTCATCCGACAAATGCAGGATGGGTCATAACCGCATATTTATCAAAATATTTTACTGAATTGGTGGATGTGAACTTTACCGCAAAAACCGAAGATACCCTGGACGATGTGTCAAATGGTAAAACCGATAAAATTGCGGCGTTAAATGCGTTTTGGGGACCAACCAGCAATATTATTGATTCCGCGCGGGGAATTAAAACATCTGAAATTATCGATATTATAAATGAATTTATGGCGCATCATTTATTCCCAGATGGTAATACCAAATGTCCAAAATGTGGTGGAATGTTGGGTATTAAACTTTCGAAATATGGTCCGTTTATTGGGTGCAGTAAATATCCAACCTGTGATTATACATTAAAAATTGGAACGCATGACGCGGCCGATATACCAAATGATTCTGATAATGAAAAACAGCCAGATACACCAATTGATTTAGATGAAGGCATTACTTTTTATCCACGTGGTAAATTTGGACCGTATGTTTCAAATGGTAAACAAAATGCGTCTGCAAAGGGATACACCGCGGATACGATTACATTGGATATTGCCAAAGATTTATTAAATAAAAAATCCGCCGGCAGGGTGGCCGAAGACCTGGGTGAAAATCCAAAAACAAAACAAAGAATTTTATTCTATGCAACCGGAAAATTTGGTCCATATATTTCATCGGCCAAAGTCAATGTTTCGGTTAAATCTAAACCAACTTTGGATGAAGCAATTGAATTAATAAACAATAAAAAACCGTCCCTATACGCACGGAATCCGGCAAAAAAAGGAAAATAATAATTGGCAAAATACGACAATAATTTTATTGATGAATTGCGTGCCAGGTTATCAATTGTTGATATTGTCGGGCGGCGTGTGCCTTTGGTTAAAAAGGGTCAAAATTATTGGGGATGCTGTCCATTTCACAATGAAAAAACACCGTCTTTTTCTGTGGCCGAGGATAAGGGTTTATACCATTGTTTCGGGTGTGGCGCGCATGGTGATATTATTTCATTTGTTATGAATACTGAACATTTAGAATACCCGGCGGCAATTCGTGAATTGGCAGATATGGCCGGATTAAAGTTGCCAGAATTTCAGCCGAAATCCGCCGCACGTGTTGAACAGGAAAATTCTTACTTTGATATATGTGAACGCGCATGTGCGGCATTTCAAAAATTTTTATTTTCAGATAGCGGCGCGGAAGCATTGGAATACGTGCGTCGACGCGGTTTTACCGATGAAATGATTAAAAAATACCGTATCGGTTATGCACCAAAAAATAATTTAATTTCATCAACATTTACAGATGTAAAGCAAAATAATTTGTTGGCGACGGGACTGGTTCGGCGCGGTGAATATGGGTTGTATGATTTCTTTCGCCATAAATTGATGTTTCCAATTTTTAATCCAAAGGGTCGCGTTATTGCTTTTTCTGGGCGGAGTTTAGACGGCAGTGAGCCAAAGTATATAAATACATCTGATACGGAATTATTCCATAAACGGATGACAATTTTTGGATTTAATTTTGCGCGTGATGAAATATACAGAAAAAATCGTAGTATTGTTGTCGAAGGTCAAATTGATGCAATCCAAATGCAATGCAACGGATTTGGTGAAACGGTTGCACCATTGGGGACCGCATTGACCGAAGATCATATTGCAATTTTATGCAAATCAAATCGGAATATTATTTTCTGTTTCGATGGGGATGCGGCGGGGCAAAAGGCGGCCGCACGTGCATGTTCAATTGTTTTACCGTTTATACGCGATAATTCCGATGTGCGGTTTGCGTTTGTGACCGGTGGCAAAGATCCGGACGAGGTATTAAAAACCGCGGGTGCGGGCGCGATGCAGAAAATTATTGATGATGCGATACCTTTGATTGATTTTTTATGGAAAATTGTAAATACAAATTATTTGGTCAAAACACCCGGTGGTCGGGTCCAGGCGGAAAAGTTTTTAGATGCCGAAATTAAAAAAATTACCGACAAAAAATTACAATATGAAATTGAACAGGAATATAAAAAACGCGAATTTCAGACATGGCGTTCATGGAAAAAAACGGATGCACCAAAAATAAAAATGCCCGGAATCGATGCGGTGACAAAGAATACATTGACGTATATCGTGAATAATTTTGAAAGTTTGGCAACGCAATATGCGGATTTTTTAAGTGGGTTAAATATACCATTTGATGATGATGCGCCGGATTTGAAATGGGATTCAACATCGGCGGAAAAATTTATTGTGTCGTTAAAATTAAAAAAACAATTGGAAATTCTGGATGCGCGTCGACGTGAAATGATGCAGGGTATGGTAAACGGCGAAAATTACACAAATGATGATATTGCCGAGATAAATAAAAAGATTGATGAAGTAAATAAAAAATTAGAAAAATTATTATATATGGAATAAAAATTCCCGGCTTTTTTTAACATTTTGATTAAAAAGGCCGGTCCGTCTGCGTTCGTTTCACTCGCTCCGTCGCGATTTTACTGTATAAAAATAAAATACCGGTGTTTTTGTGTGTTTTTATCAAAAAAGCCGGTAAATTATAAACAATTTTATTTTTTATACATTAAACAAGAAATGGCAAATGTCGCCGGGTTGCATTATATAATCACGACCGACCGTGCGCATTTTGCCGGCCTCTTTGACCTTTACTTCGCCACCATATTGCAAATAATCGTCCGGTGTTATAATTTCAGCACGAATAAATCCGCGTTCAAAATCTGTATGAATTTTTCCGGCAGCCTGTGGCGCAGTCATACCTGATTTAATAGTCCATGCGTGCGCTTCTTTTGGTCCCACCGTATAAAATGTTTGCAGACCCAATGTTTTATATCCGGTTTTAATAACCTGTTCTAGGCCACTTTGTTTTAACCCCAGGTCATCCAAAAACATTTTTCTTTCGGCCATATCCGCAATTTGTGCAATTTCCATTTCTATTTTTGATGAAATTATCAAAACAGGTGATTTTTCGCCGTATTTTTCAATAACCCGTTTTGAAAATTCGTTTCCAGTTGCGGCCGCTGCTTCGTCCACATTACATACGTATATTACAGGTTTTGCCGTCAGTAAATTAAATGGCTTGGCGTCCACATTCACATCACGCGCAGGCGTGCCATTTGTTAAATTTGTGCGGATAATTTCGGCATCCGCCAATAATTTAATTGCATCTTTATCATTTCCATGTGCTTTTTTGGTCAGGTTTTTTATTTGTTTTTCCAAACTTTCCAAATCGGCCAGCATCAATTCTGTTTCAATTGTATCAATATCAGAAATCGGGTCAATTTTGCCATTTACATGCACGATATCATCGTTTTCAAAACAACGGACAACGTGAATAATCGCGTCGGTTTCCAAGATATTGCCCAAAAATTTATTTCCCAATCCTTCGCCAGTAGATGCACCACGGACCAATCCGGCAATATCAACAATTTCCAGTTGTGTTGGTATAATTTTTTCAGAATTATCAACCGCCGCCAATTTTAACAATGTTTCATCGGGTACGACAACGCGGCCGGTGTTCGGCTCAATAGTGCAAAAAGGGTAATTTTGCGCGTCGGCCGCGGCACTTTGTGTCAAAGCATTAAACAAGGTAGATTTTCCTACATTTGGCAAACCTACAATTCCACAATTGAATCCCATAATAAAATCCTTTATAATAGTAATAATATGTCATACATCTGGCAAGATTTCAATATAAAACCTTTTCCTGCGGAAACTGTTGTTTTCCGCGATGGGGTGTTTTGTCCCGAACTTTCCACATTGGAATCACCAATTATTTCAAATAACTATGATTTGCCGGTTCATTTTATATATGTTGGGGAATTAAGTGGTAAAAATAATTTGGATATAATTATAAATAAAAATGTTAAAAATCAGAAAATTTATCTGTCGGCACGGGTTATGGTTAAAAATAATGCCGAAATATCGTTAAATATTGAAAATTATGGTGAGGGGTCTGATGTTCGTGGATTTTTTGTTATTGATAATCATTCAAATGTAAATTTTGATTTATCGGCACATCATTTATCAGAAAATACCGGAATTTTGATAAAAACACGACTGGTTGCACATAAAAATTCAAATTCAAATTTAACCGGTGTGGCATATATTGATAAAAATTGTAAAAATTGCCGGTCTGATATAGATTTTTCGGCCATGGCGGATAAAGGTGCAAAAATTATATTCCGACCCGTTCAAAAAATATCGGCCATACCGGAATCGGCCGCGCACAGTGCAAATATCGCGCATTACAGTCAGCCACAGATTGAATATTTACATGAATCTGGATTAACAGATATTGAAATCGAACATGTATTGCGCGAGGCTTTTGTAAATAATGTTGATTTATTCAATGAATAAAAAAAATACCCGCAAAAACGAGTATTGAAAATATTGGTTTATAATAAACCATTATTTTTTCTTGAATCCCTGTTTAGCCTTTAATTTAGGATTTTTAGGGTCAATCAAGATAACCTGTTTACCACGACGAATTTGTTTAATATCACCGCGTTTTTTCCAAGCCTTTAATGAACTTAAAAATTTCATATCAAATCCTTTTTGCCAGTTGATTATAAACGGTTTTTAACAAAAATCAAATAATAAATATATATTTTTGTTGTTTTTGTTGGGGCTGTTTATATTGTTGAAAAAAGTTTTTAGTTTTTTATTAACAGTTTTTTAACAATTTTTTGCCAAAAATACAGGCTTTTTGTGTTTATTGTTGAAAATATAACCCGGTGAAAACCTGTGGAAAAAAACATCAGTTTTTAACATTTTTAACAATTTTTTGAAATTTATTTTTATGCTTGTTAAAAAATGTTGAAAAATGATATAATTATTAACAAGTAGGAAAGAGATGAAACAACAAGTATTGAAAGCTTTGGCAAATCCGCCACGTATCTTTTACGTGCCATATTCTTTGGCTGTGCTGAATTTTGTTGTACAATTCATTGTTTTTATTGCAATTTATGTATCATGTTTGGTTTTTTTGGGGGTCGAGGTTCCGCCTTTATTGTTTTTGATATCTGTGATGGTTGTTCATATGATATTGGCGGTTTATTCACGTGTGGACCCACAGTTGGGGCAAATTTTGTCCGCAAGATTGCAATTATTTAAGAGAAAAATACCACGGAGATTGGCGGCCTGATGATGAATATGTCTGGATTTTTTGATTATTTTGCAGGAAGTGGCGATTTTCCCATGACTTTGACCATACTTGTTATGGTGGTTGTATTTTTATTTATTGTTTTGATGTTGTATTTGCCGGCTTTGACACGGAAAATATTTCCAAAATTTGGTTATTTACGGTATTCTGAATATTTGCCGTTCAAAGGTATCAGAAAAGATAATACTTTGGAGATTGAGGATGGATCATATGTCCGTGTTTATCGGTTAAAGGGTGTCCAGGTCAGTATGCAGGATGAAAGTATGCGTTCTGAATTATTGGACCGCCGCGCCAGTTTGTTTAATATGATTCATGATTCAAATGTTATTTTACGGTTTTTTACTGTTCGTGATGCTGTGCATGAAAAAACAAACTATGATTTTCATCAATCGACTTTACAGATGATTTATGAAAAGTGGAAAAACCAGGGATTAAAGGTTTTTTCCAATAGTTATTATTTGGTTATTTCTGTGGGTGGCGCGGATGCAGTCGAAAAATTAGATAAATATTGTAATTATATTGAATCTGTGTTCGCGATATATAAACCTGAATTATTAAAAAATGATTCACGCGATAATATGGGCCGATTTTTTGGGCGGATTTTGTCGCCTTTGACCAAACCATCACCGCGGATTTGCGATGGGTCAATTGCTGATTTGGTGACTGTGGATGATGTTGAATTTTTGCGTGATGGATTTTTCAAATATGAAAGTGGTGGTATTCAAAAATATGCGGCGGCGGTTTCTTTTAAAATTGCACCTGATTATTTGGATGAAGAATTTTTTATGAATATTTCAACAATTCAATGTGAAATGATTTGTATGAATGGTTTTCATATTATGGGTGCGGCCGAGGTTGCAACGGCTTTGCGTCAGACACAATCGACCGCGGATGAAAAATCTGAAAATTCAACGATGGAGCAGTTGGGCGAGGCCGAATCCATTATGGATGAAAATGTATCGGGCAATCAAAGTTTGGTGAATTATTATCCTTTATTTGTTTTATTTGGTGATACAAACGAGGATTTGGAAAAATATATCAAAGAATTCAAAAAAATTGCGGCATCATTTAATGTTTCACCGATTGTTGAAACATTTGCATCACGTGTTTCTTGGTTTTCTATGATTCCGGGATTTGATGTTTTCCCGCGCAGTTTCAAATTATTGTCAAAGACGGCCGCGGTTTCGATTCCTATGGATTATGTTCCAACCGGTAATGCAAATTCGGATTGGGGTCCGGGGCCATTGGTTATATTCCCAACCGCCCAAGGGACACCATATCAATTTCAATTCCATGTATCGGACAAGCCGGTGGCGGTGGGACACAGTTTGGTTATTGGTCCGACCGGTGTTGGTAAAACAACATTGTATTCATTTTTAATTGGGCAATCATTACGTCATCAAAAGTTAAAAGCGTTCTTTTTCGACAGAAATCGTGGTGCCGAAATATTTACTTTGGCCGTTGGTGGAAAATATGTGACTATGCACGGTCGCGAAAAGGATAAAGATGATAAATATACGAATTCTTTTGAAACACATTTGAATCCTTTTAAAATGGAGGATAACAAGGTAAATCGTGATTTCTTGAAAATCTGGTTGTCTATTATTTCTGGGCAAAATGACCCGTTATCAACCGAAGAAATTGCCCGTGCGGTGTCTGTCAATTTTGATTATTTGAAACCAAAAGACAGAAAGTTGGCTAATCTATTGACCAGTTGTTTTTCATCAAATGGTAAAATGCGTCCTGAATTAGTAAAATGGGTTGCCGAAGATCAATATGGTTATATGTTTAATGAAGATTCTGATACTTTGGATTTACAATCGCGCCTTACTACTTTTGATTTTACCGAGGTTTTACAAGACCCGACACTGGCGCCGGCGGTGATTTCTTATATTTTACACAGGATTAATACGACGACGGTTGCCGGTGGAAATCCATCATTGGTTATGATTGACGAAACTGCGCCTATGCTGGAAAACAAAATGTTCCGTGATAATTTTGTAAAAGGTCTGCAAGAGGGTCGTAAAAATCGTCAGGTTTATATGGCGGCTTTCCAAAATGCTGATATTTTAGATACACTTGGAATTGGCAAGGTTGTTCGTGAACAGGCACAAACCGTTATATTTTTCCGTAATAAATCTGCGGCCGGCAAGGAAACGCGTCGTATGTACGAAGAATTATGGGGATTAAATCCGTTGGAAATTGCGTTTATCCAGGGAACGGCGTATCCAAATCTGGAAAGGGCGGTTTTGTTGTCGCGGCCGGTATCTAATGAATCTGTGATTTTGAATACCGAATTGGGTGGTTTGGGCAGTTTGTTAAAGTTATTTGAATCTGGGCGTAATTCTGTGTTGTTGGCCGAAGAATTATACAGAACGTTTAATAATTCTTTTGTCGAGGAATATTTGAAGCGAAATGTTTAAGGCGTTGGCATTTTTGATGTCTATGTGTTTTATAACAGCGGCTTTTGCTGAGGATAAGTGTGTCGCTTTTAAAACAAAACCTTTGGTCAGAATAAACAAGCCTGATTGGGTGAAAAAAGTTGGTCAGCCGTTAAAAATGATGGATTTGTACCATGGTAATGTCGTTGCGACTTTGGTTGATGAATATGATATTATCGTAAATATTGATGAATTGCCAAATGATGAAGGGTATTGTGTCGGTATCAAAGATATAAATGCTGTTATTGGGTATAGTGATTTTTCGGTCAGAATTGATATGCGGCATGCTTTGGATTCTTGTTCATATAAAACTGTATTGGAACACGAGGGTGAACATATCAGGGCATATTTATCGGTTATTGATGATTTTCAAGATGATTTAAGAGATTCTGTGTTAAGTGCAGCAAATTCTATATTGCCGGTTTTTGTCCAGGACGAGGCCGATATTGGTGATGCAATTGATGATTTAAATGTCAAATTACAAACGCATCCTGATTTGATTTTGGTAAAACAAAAAATTTCTGCCGAGGAAGAAATCAGAAATATCAAAATTGATGAAGAAAACAAACAATATTTGGAATTAGAACACTGTAATGGTTAAAAAGTTTTTTGTTGTTTTGTGTTCTGTTGTTTTGTGTGCGCCGGCGGTTTCTGGGCCATGTGATAAATATAAAAAAAATCCAGATGTAAATATTAAAAAGGCCGATTGGAAAATTAATGTGCATCGTACTGACCAAGATATGGGGCAAAAAGCCGGTTATGTTAGTATTCAGCCGTTTAATTCTTTTGCACCACAAATTGGTTATGTTTTTAATGGCGAATATTATTGTGTGTATTTGGATTCTGTGAAATCAACAGTTGGTTTTCGTGATTTTGAAATCTATGTTGATGAAAAATTTCCGGTGGATTCGTGCGAATATAATGCGGTTTTGGCGCATGAAAATCATCACATAGATGATGCTGTGGCTGCGTTGGACAATGTTTTTCCAAAAATCAAGGGGGCGTTGCAAGATGCGGCAAATGATGTTCAGCCTGTGTATGTGACTGATGCGGATTCTGTGCCACGGATTTTTGAAGAAATGTCAAACCAGGTGCAGAATAATAAAAAATTGATGGATTTGGTTAACGAATTCAAAACACAAAATGATCGTGATGCCACGGCACTGGATAGCGAGCCTGATGAAAACCTAAAAAAATGTATGCAGGAAAAAATCAAGGCTGGCATCGATAAAGTCCAGGCCGCATTTGATAAGTATTTTAAGAGTAAAAAATAATTTGCGGGAGATGGAATTCGCTTGTCTGTCGCATAAATGCGACGCGACTGCGCGCAAATTTGTAGTTATTCGAACTTCACTATCGTTTGTTCTCATATACAAATTTTGAACCAAGGCAACCAAAGGTTGCCGTGGCCACAAACCACGGACCACAAAAAATTAAACAAAAAATGCACCCGCGTAGGTGCATTTTTTATTTAACTGGTTGCGGGAGATGGATTTGAACCAACGACCTTCAGGTTATGAGCCTGACGAGCTACCGGACTGCTCTATCCCGCGATAAGATAGGTTGTATTATATACTAAATTATCTTGCTGTCAATTAAAAATAATGTTTTTGATAAAAATTTTTCTCTTAAAACCGATTGTTATTCGTATTTTTTGGTTTGTTTTGGGTCTTGCATTGTATTTTTATTGTTGCTATGATTTCCTTGGAAAAAAATTTTTTAGTTAGGTGATTATATGGCAAGAAGTAAGTTCAGAAAATATGTGTTGGACCCTTTTTTAGGTTTGGATATTGTGCAGTGGGTGTTTGCTGTGCCGGTATCTATTATTATGTGGTTGATTTTTGCAACCTGTTGCACGCATGTGCGCAATAAAAAGGTTTTGAAAGAATATCGGAAAAAGCCCGCTGTGTTCGTTGTGTGGCATGGGCGGACCATGATACCAAGTGTTGTTATGGCATTGTATCGTATTCGGTCTTGTGCCGTCACCAGTCGCAATAAAGACGGGCGATTAATGGCAAAAATTCAACATATGTTTGGCGCGCGTGCTATATTTGGCAGTACTTCATCCGGTGCGGTTTCTGTGTTGCGTGAGGGGGTGCGGGTTTTAACACAAAAAAAGCGACCAATCGTTATGTGTCCTGATGGGCCCAGTGGTCCGTCTCTGCATTTACAAGATGGTGCAATGTATTTTGCAAAAATGGCAAATGTGCCAATTATTCCGGTATGTTTTGCTTCGTCTAAATCTTGGTTTCAGACACGTTGGGACCGGTATTTAATTACTTTGCCTTTTTCAAAAAATATTATGGATGTGGGCGAACCGATTTTTATTAAGTCTAAGGTAAAAACCCCAGGTTTCGAGCAAGAGCGTAAAAAAATCGAAAATATCTGTGTAAAGCAAATGCGTGATTTGGATAAAATCTTTAATCTGATGCGGGTTGAAGAAGGTTTAACTGCGACTGAGTTCAAACGCAAAATGCGCGAGGCTAAAAAGTTAGAAAAACAGGGAAAGAAATAATGAAAACGCCAAAGTGGTTTTATCGCAAAGGGCCGGTTGCAGTTTTATTATTGCCTTTGTCGGGCTTGTATTATTTGGTATCCAGGTTCGTTTTCAAAATGCGTGCGCGTCATCCTTTGGAATCGCGGCGCAAGATTATTTGTGTTGGAAATTTATTGGCGGGGGGTGTTGGTAAGACGCCTATTGTTCGTAAAATTGCTGAATTTATCGATGCGCCTGTTGTTATGCGTGGATACAAAAGCACCAAGGATACATTGTTTGTTGGGGACGAAGCGTTAATGTTATCGCGATATGGTTTGATTGTGCATACAGGTGACAGACGCAGTAATATTGTTTTACTGAACAAGCAAAAAGCCAAAGGCCCAATAGTTATGGATGATGGTTTTCAAAATCCATCTATTAAAAAAGATATTTCAATAGTTGTGGTGGATGAAAATTTTGGTTTTGGCAATGGATTTTTGTTGCCTGCGGGCCCCATGCGCGAAGGGGTGTCGGGTTTTAATCGTGCGGATGCGGTTATTGTTATTAAATCGGATGCGAAAAAAAATAATAAAGATTTGAAAATACCGTCGCATTTGCCGGTGTTTTATGCGGAAAATAAAACAATATCACCATATGATGAAGATGTGCCAATTGTTGCGTTTGCAGGGATTGGGTATCCAGATAAGTTTTTTGATAAATTAAAAAATGTTGTTTATAAAAAGTCTTTTGCTGACCATTATCAATATACAGATGACGATATAAAACAATTGTTTGCTTTGGCTGAAAAATATAATGCGAAATTGGTGACAACGGAAAAAGACTGGGTGCGGTTGCCGGAAAATGTGCGTTCTGGGATAAAGTACGCGGCGTTGGATACTGTGATTGATGGGTCTTTTTTTGATTGGTTAAAGGGGAAAATAAATGGCGACTTTTAAGAAAAAATTTGAAATGTCGGGTGTTGGTATTCACAGTGGTAAAAGTGTTCGTATGGTTGTGCGCCCGTCCAAGGTATCTGGTATTGTTTTTTATCGTATTGATATGGATAAAAAGTTCAAAATCCCAGCGATTTATTCAAATGTTGGCGAAACAAAAATGCGGAATACCACCGTTGGTGAAATGTCAGGTGCGCATGTGCAAACAATTGAACATTTGATGGCTGCATTGATGTTGGTTGGTGTGGACAGTGCGATTATTGAAATCGATGGGTGTGAGACACCAATTCTGGATGGCAGTGCCGCTGAATTTATGAAAAAATTTTTGGAAATAGGTGTTGTTGGTGCAAAACCAAAACGCATAATTGTAAAGCGCGAGGTTATTGCGACGTCGGATGAGGCCAAGCGTAATGTATCGTTTTTTGAACGCGCAAAGTTTTGGTTGTTGAACAAAATTTCTGGGCGTGATACACGTGGATTTGTAAAGTTATCACCAAACGATGGAAAATCTTTTAATGTTTCGGCAACACTGATTTATCCGGAAAAAGTTATTGGTGAACAATCTTTTTCATATTCATATAATGGGACGAAAAAATCACAAAATGTATTTTTGCGCGATGTTGCGCGTGCGCGGACATTTGGAAAAATTTCAGAGTGGGAAATTCTTAAAAAGCATGGTATGGCACATGGTGCGTCCGAGCATAATGTGATTGTATTAAATGCCAATGGGGACGGAACACTGAATCAATTATATTGGCCGGATGAATTTGTGCGACACAAAGTTATTGATGCAATTGGTGATATGTGGACATCGGGTGGTATTATTATTGGTGATTTGGTGTCGTACAAGGGCAGTCATGCGTTGAATAATTTAGTGTTAAGGAAATTGTTCAGTGATCCAGAAAATTACGAGATAATTTAATAAAAAATAAAAAATCCCCCTTCGCCAATTCCACTCTGCCAAGGCTATTTGGAACAGGGGCTTCGGGGGACAAGGGAAAGGAGAAAAAATGAAAAAATTATTTTTGATTTGTTTTGTTGGTTTGTTGGCAGCGTGTAATCATACAGTAAAGCCTGAAAACGATAGTGATAAATTGGTTTTGGTTGATGCGGCGCCGCAAAATTGTGTGTATTTATATAAAATGGATGCGGATGCGGAATTTTATTCACATGATGATGCAATTCAATATTTAAGAAATCGTATCGCAACCCAAGGTAAGGGCGGTAATGTTTTTTGGCTGGAACGTGATGAAAAACAACAAAAACCATGGGTTATGTTTGGGCCGGAATATAAATATTCTTTGACAGCACGCGTGTATAATTGTGCCGCCCATGAATAATATGATTTTTTAATATTATATGTTTGCCAAGGATTGTATCCGCGGTTTTGCAGAAATATTGCGCGTGAACAAGAAAAAGTTCGCGGCGGGGCTGTTTTGGCAGCCGGTGGCGGTGGGATATACTGCGCGAAATTATGCGCGGGTTTTGGCGCGTGAATCACATGCAAATTATTTTGTTGAATATCGGTCTATGATTGGGTTGGCGCCGCGTCGTCGTGGGTATCGTGCGGGTATGCCGTCAATCGCGGCCGAGGTTGTTGATGCTTTATCAGAATACACTTCGTTTTTGGCGGTGTTCGCGGTGGATGGTAAATATTATTTGTTGGCTGTGCGTAATTCTATTATTTTGGCCGATAAATTATTTGAGTCCGAATCCGATGCCCGTGCAGAATATGCAAGGTTTTCAAAAATTCCGGATTGGACAACGTTTATTGCGCCAAATGCGTGGGGTATGCCGCGTGCAATGGAACGTAATTTGGGAACGATATTGTCGCGCAAGGCTAAATATAATTTGCGTCCAATCAGTCGGTGGCGTTCGAATTTTGTATCATCAATTTTGTTGGCGGTTTTCTTGGTTGTTTTATATATGTTTTTTCGCGAGCCTATAAATCAAATGAAAACGCCAAAGGTTAAACCGTTGGATTCGGCGCGTATCGAAGAATACAAACGTTTGGTTGATGAAAAAAACAAAGAATTAGATAAACAATTTGAAATCGTTAGAGAGGCAAGTCAGCCTTTGGTGTTGCCGTATGAATCTTTGCCTGTGCCGGCACAGCGCGCAAAACAGTGTTATCAGGCAATTGGATTTTTGATGCAACCTGTTGCTGGTTGGGTGCAATCAAATGTTGTTTGTGATGAAACGCGTGCGGTTGCCGAGTTTAGCAGAAAGTATGGCTCGCTGGATGAATTTTATAAAATTGCGGCGGATTTTTTACCTGGGGCCGAGGTTGTTGAATTAGATGATAATACATTAAGTGTTAATGTTGCGTTGCCCGAGGTTGAACGTGTCGCGTCACAGGACGCGCGCGATGCGGAAACGGTTGAGCGCACAGTTATCAGTTTATTTCAAACATTACGGACAAATGTAAAGACAGATATTGTTGTTGATACAATTCGTAATGGTGATAATACAGCGAATTTGAACGTTGTTGAAATTGCGGCATCTTCTAAATTGTTGCCAATGCAATTTATCAAAATGTTTGATGAATTTGGTGGTGTTTATATGACACGTTGTGTTTGGAACGCCATGACGCGGACTTGGAACTATGAGGTTATAATCTATGCAAAATAAAATTAAAATGTTTAGTGTTTTGTTTTCGTTGTTGATGGTTGCGCCATCGTATGCCGAAGAAGGCGATATGTTGTTCGAAGATTTGGATGCCGAAGTCCAAGATATGATTTCTGCGACATCGGTGGCGGATTATGATGTTGATGGAACCATATTCCAAAAAATTACAGATTTAGAGCAAGAAAAAGTTTTGATGGAATTGGAAAAAGAACGCGCCCAATTGGATTTGGATTTGGACAGATTGGCCGCTGAAAAAATCAAGTTGCAAATGGAAATGGATACACTGTCCGGTCGCGCAGAGCAAGAACAACAAATTTTGCAAAATGAAAAGTCCAAGTTAGAGGCCGAGGCAGCCAAGATAGAGGCCGAAAAACGCGCTTTGTTGGCAGCGGCAGAAAGTGGAGATTATGGCGTGTCGGATGAACCTGTTGCGGCACCACAAAAAAGCGTTGCAAAAAAAACAGTTAAAAAAGAAGTGCCCGAAGACCAAGAAGATATTTCAACGTTGTATAAATTGGTCAATGTTATGGGTGCGGGAAATCAATTACAGGCAACACTTTCTGATTTGGAAACAGGTCAAACAAAACGCGTTAGTGTTGGTAAAAAAATCAGTGGGTTTACTGTGAAATCTATATCACTGGAAGATGGTGTTGTTTTCAGTAAAGATGGTGAAACACAAAATTTGAATATATCCAGCCGGTAATAAAATGAGCAAGAATACAATTGATAATGATTTTGTCGCATCAAAAAATTCTGTACCAGCCAGTATGGAGGGTGCCGCAATAAAAGAAATTGTGGATTATTTGTATTCTAATGGTAATCGGTTGTTGACCGCAACCGGTGCAAGCATGGAATTATCCAAAGATGTGCAAAGTTTAATTGCGTATTTTTCTGGTGGTGAAATTATTGTTTCGCGGACACATAAATATGACGGGCGTGTGTTGGCGTTTTTAGATTTATTGCGTGAGCGCAATATGCCAATGCGGGTACCTTTTTATTCTGATTTAGGTTTGGTGTCGGCGATTTACAAAACATATGAAGAACGTTTGGGTGCGGGCCCACGTTCACGCGCGGAATACGACAATCAAATGCAAAAAGATTTTGTCGATATTATTGCACGTGCTGCTGCACAAAAAGTGTCGGATGTTCATGTCGAGGTTGCAGACCAAACAACAATTTATTTCCGTATCGATGGCAGTATGCAGCCGGTTTTGGAATATAATTCTGCGTGGGGTGAATCTTTTGTTCGTGCCGCATTTGCATCGGCCGATATTTCTAATTCTAACTATGCACAAAATGAATACCAGGTTGCACAAAAAGATGGACGGACGCCATTACGTGGAACGCGTGATTTGTATTTGCCGTCGGGTGTCACCAGTATTCGTATGCAATTTAATCCGATTGCGTATGGGTCGCGCTATGTCGTGATGCGTTTGTTGTACGATAATCCGTCCGAAGGGATTAAGACCGAACAAGAATTTGGTGAATATGAACAAAAATTATTGATGCGGTTGCGTTCCTATCCGACGGGGTTGGTGATTGTTGCGGGTCCAACCAGTTCAGGTAAATCAACAACTTTGGTTCGTAATATGTCGCTGATGTTGAAAGAGCGTAATTATGAAATAAATATGATTACGGTTGAAAACCCGGTTGAACAAAAAATATTTGGCGCGCATCAGATGCCTGTTGTTAATGCGATGAACGAAGAACAACGTGATGAAAAATATACCGAAGCTTTGGCGGCCGCGTTGCGTAGTGACCCTGATACATTGATGGTTGGTGAAATTCGTACATTGGCGGCGGCACAACTCACTGTGCGTGGTGCGTTGTCGGGGCATAATGTTTGGACAACTTTGCACGCGAATTCGGCGATGGCGGCATTGACCAGATTATTGGATATGGGGGTCGAGGCGTTTAAGTTAAAAGAAGAAACATTGATGCGTGGATTGGTTTCTATGCGGTTGTTCAAAAAGTTGTGTCCGCATTGTCGTGAACCGTTGATGAATCATCCGGAACATCCGGCGTATAATCGTGTTAGGGATGCGTTCGGTATGGTCGGATTAAAACAGACATTTATCCGTGGGCCGGGTTGTGGTGAATGTAATGGGTCTGGCACAATGGGACGTATCAAGGCCGGTGAAATTATTATTACAAACAGTGAATTTTTACGACTTGCGCTGTCGGGTAATACCGATATGGCCGCAAAATATTGGTTAGAAGAAATGGATGGGCGGACTTTGAAAGAATCTGCGGCTGAATTAATGTTAAAAGGTATTATCGGCGTCGATGAATTGGAACGCTGGGTTGGTTTGTTGGATAGGCCAGGGGAATATTAAACACCATGGAAAAATTAGAATTATTATATGCAAAAATGGTATTCAAATTGAATACTGAACGGCGGCTTGCTTTGATACGCAAGTTGGCGTCGCTGTTGCATAATAATTTTTCGTTGATGGATGCGTTGTCGCGTATAGAAAGGATTGAATCGCAGAATGGTCAAAAGCCGGATGAACCATATGCAATCGTTATGCGCGAATGGCAGAAAAATTTGGAAAATGGATTATCTTTTTCTGATGCGACGCGTGGTTGGTTGCCGATGGAGGAAACGTTGTTATTAACATCGGCCAATGTTGCTGATTTGGTTGGTGCGCTGGAAAATGTTGAAACGGTTGTGACCGGGGTCACGCGTATTCGTCGCGCAATGAGAAATGCAATTGCATATCCATTATTTTTGTTGGCGTTGACGTTTGGTATTATTGTTATGGTTGGTGTGTATTTGGTGCCACCATTGGCGTCGGTTGCGGGGTCAGATGTTCATTGGACTGGGGCTGCAAATTTGTTGATAAAAGTATCTGCGTTTTGTATCGCTTATTGGCATATTATTTTAACCGCCATTGTTGTTGTGGGATTATTGGTGTGGGTGAGTCTTGCGAATTGGACAGGGTGGTTGCGGACGCGGTTTGATTCACTGCCGCCGTGGAATATTTATAAAATACACGTGTCGGTTGGTTGGTTGATGTCGCTTTCGGCAATGGTGTCGTCGGGGGTGGCTGTGCCGGATGCAATGCGTATATTGGCCGATAATGCAAATAAATATTTGCGGGATATTTTAGAATCTGCGTTAAAGTATATTGCAAATGGTGATAATTTGGGTGTTGCTTTGGCAAATACTGGGCGTGATTTTCCAAATAATGAGATGATAGGTGATTTGACGATTTATTCAGAAATGAACGATTTCAGTGGTAATGTGTCGCGATTGGCCGATACATATTTGCAGGATTCTGTGCGAAAAATGGAATCTATATCATCTGTGCTGAACAGTGCTGGGATTTTGTTGGTGTCGATTATTATTGCGTGGGTGGTGTTGGCCACTTTCCAAATGCAAGACCAAATTACGATGATGTTAAGTTAAGGTTTTTTAGGGCGCAATATAATAACCCCCCGATTAAATCGGGGGTTTTGTTATACCATAAATGGCAGGTTTTCCAGTGTGCCTTCGGTGACGCGGACATTTACATCAATCAGCATAAATATTGAATCTGGGGTTGGTTTAAAATATTCTGGAAACATATTTTGAGCCAGCAAGTGTGATGTGTTGACCGTGATTTTTGTCACCAAATGGTCGTCGTCCAAAAGTGTATAAATTGGCCCCATGTCTTTTGGTGTGTTGCCGCCGATTTCGTGTTCGTTTTGTGGGCAACGCAGACCGTCCATCAGCGTTTTGACACGATTATCTATATCTGTGTGTGCAACCCCAACAATTTCAGGGTGCAACATTAAAATATCTAGTTCGGCAATCATATTCAAATTCGGACTGATGATTGGGTTCCAATCAATGCCACCAACGTGACGTGTTATCAGTGGGCTTTTGGATGCGTCGGGCAACATATATTTGGTCAGATTGTTCCAAGGGCTGTGTTCTAGCAATTTCTTTAGTTGTGGGTGGAATTGCATACGGATATCGGCGATATGTTGTGCGCGCTTTTTGGGGTTGACAAAAATGTCCCCAAAGTAAATTAATTTAAATTTCATTATAATCTCCTTTTATGAAAAATTATGCCTTTTTCCTTGAAAATTATAGCATAAATTGCTATGGTTTGGATAGCAAAAAACGAAAGGAATAATAATGGTTGTAAATAACGAATATACTGGTGATTCAATTAAGGTTTTGAAAGGGTTAGAGGCCGTAAAAAAGCGCCCTGGGATGTATATCGGTGACGTGGGTGAATGTGGTGATGGTTTGCATCACATGATTTACGAGGTTGTTAATAATTCTATTGACGAGGCTATGGCCGGTTATGCCGACACGGTCTATGTTTCATTAAATGCAGATGGCAGTGTGACAATTCGTGATAATGGGCGTGGTATGCCGTTTGATATTAATCATGAAACAGGTCGTTCTGCATTGGAATTAATTATGTGTGAATTGCACGCCGGTGGTAAATTTGATAACGAGGGCAACGGCGCGTACAAGGTGTCGGGCGGTTTGCATGGTGTTGGTGTGTCTGTGGTGAATGCGTTGTCAACATGGTTAGAGGTACGCGTTTGGCGTGGTGATAAACAGGCATTTATGTCTTTTCGTGAGGGGGTCCCGACCACAGATTTACAAATTACGGAAAATAAAACATCACATGAGCACGGGTCCGAGGTGACATTTTTGCCGTCACCAAATACATTTACTGGCACAACTTTTAATTTTGATACGTTGGAAACTTGGTTGCGTGAACAATCATATCTTAATGCAAAT
Source organism: uncultured Pseudomonadota bacterium (assembly GCA_902799285.1). Lineage (GTDB taxonomy): Bacteria > Pseudomonadota > Alphaproteobacteria > Rs-D84 > Rs-D84 > Enterousia. The sequence goes on along the minus strand of CADCAA010000003.1, from coordinate 7,154 downwards.
GTAAGAATTATTTTGGAAGATTTGCGCGGTCCTGAAAAGAAGGAACGCGAATTCCACAGTGTGGACGGTCTTAAAGGTTTTGCAACATATTTGGATAAATCCAAAGAATTGTTAAATCCAGAACCAATCCAAATGATTAAACAGGTCGAAGATTCTTATATAGAGATTGTTTTACAATGGACAACTGCGTATACAGAAACATCGTTATGTTTTACAAACAATATTCCAAATAGGGATGGTGGAACGCATTTGGCCGGTTTTCGTGCGGGGCTGACGCGTGCATTAAATAAATATATTGGTGAAAAAATTACCAAGAAAGATATCAATTTAACAGGTGAAGATTTCCGTGAAGGTCTGACCAGTATCGTTAGTGTGAAAATCCCGGACCCAAAGTTTGGTTCCCAAACCAAGGATAAATTGGTATCAAGTGAGGTACGACCATTGGTTGAAAATACAGTCAATGATATGCTGTATGAATTTTTAGAAGAAAATCCGGTTATCGCAAAATCTATTGTTGATAAAATTGTCGAGGCCGCAACCGCGCGTGAGGCTGCGCGCAAGGCACGTGAATTGTCGCGTAAAAAGTCTGGGCCGGAATTGGGTGGTTTGCCGGGTAAATTGGCGAATTGTTCTGAACGCGACCCTGAAAAGTGCGAATTGTTTATTGTCGAGGGGGATTCGGCAGGTGGTACCGCAAAGCAGGGCCGTGACCGCAAGACCCAGGCGATTTTGCCGTTGCGTGGTAAGATTTTAAATGTTGAACGCGTGCGTTTTGATCGTATGCTGACGTCCGATACAATTGGTGCGTTGATTACGACAATGGGTGCTGGTATCGGTAAAGATGAATTTGATATCGAAAAAATGCGCTATCATAAAATTATTATTATGACCGATGCTGATGTGGACGGACAACATATTCAAATTTTGTTAATGACGTTTTTCTATCGCCATATGCCAGAGGCGATTGAACGCGGATACATATATGTTGCAAAGCCGCCACTTTATGGTGTGACGCGTGGAAAGCAACAAATCTATATCCAAAATGAACATGATATGGATGATTATTTGATGAATCAATTGGCAACCGACGGTATGATTCAAACAGGCGATGGTGCCCAGATTTCGGGGACGGATTTGAAACGCTTGTTGGAATTGGTTTTGAATATGAAAAATACATTACAGGCGTTGAATCATATTATGCCGTTGCGCTTTATCGAGGCGTTGGCGTTAAATGGTGCATTAGAATCCGAGACAGAGGCGAACTTTGCGGCGGCGGCGAAAATGCTGGATGCCGAAGAGTTGGAATTTGAACGTGGGTGGAAAGTCTTTGCGGATGATGCGGGTATTACCATTACACGGACGTTGCGTTCGGTGACCGAGACACATGTGTTGCCGCGTGAAAAATTAAATTCACCAGAAATTCGTTCGTGGCATCGTATGGATGGCAAGGATGAATTAATTGAAATCTTTGCAAAGCCGACCGTTTTGACTGTGAAATCCAAATCACAAAAAATCTGGGGTGCGTTGGCATTATTGGATACCGCGTTTGAATATGCGCGCAACGGATTAAAGATTCAAAGATACAAAGGTTTGGGTGAAATGAATGCTGAACAATTGTGGGAAACAACAATGGATCCAAATAATCGTTCGCTGTTCCAGGTTAAAATCCAAGATGCATCCGCCGCAGACGAAGTTGTTTCTATGTTGATGGGTGATGTTGTTGAACCGCGTCGTGACTTTATCGTTGAAAATGCGTTGGATGCAAATTTGGACGTGTAATGTTTGATGCGGATTGGTTTTTTGATTTGGAAAAAAATCTGCGTGCGCGTGGATTGGATTCGGATTCAAAAACTTTTGATGAAATACGCGAAATGCTGGCGGCGCCAATTCGGTTGTCGCCAGATTGTTTTGCAGATGAATGTGCATATGTAATTCTGGCCGGTGGTTTTTCCCAGAAAACCGCCAAAAAAATACATAGTGTAATTTGTGGTGCGTTAAGGGCTGGTGCCGATGTGAATGCGCTGTTTCAAATTTTTCATAATAAAAATAAAGTAAATGCAATTTATAAAATTTGGAAAAATCGCGAAAGTTTTTGTACAGAATATTATGCGCAAAAAACATTGGATGATAAATTAAATTTTATTCAAAAATTACCACATATTGGAAAAATAACTGCAAATCATTTGGCACGGAATTTAGGCTGCGATATTGTTAAATATGATATTTGGATTCAAAGGTTGGGCATTGCGTTTGCAATGCAGAGTACAGAGTTCAGAGCACAGAGTTCAGTTGTGGATAATACTAAATTAAATCCAGAGATAAAAAAATATTGTGATGATATGTTTTCGCATTTGGCGGCTGAGACGGGGTTGCCACGAGGATATATTGATGTGGTGTTATTTCGTGCGGCTCAGAATCATTTAATAGAGGAATTAAAAAATGGATGTAAAGATTGAAGAATCTTGGAAGCGGGAATTGGCATCGGAATTTGATAAAGATTATTTTATTAAACTGACCGACTTTGTGCGTGCGGAATATTTGTCGGGTAAAAAGATTTATCCTGCGGCACGCAATATTTTTAATGCATTTAATTTATGTCCAATAGATGAAACAAAAGTTGTAATTATTGGCCAGGATCCATATCACGAACCGGGCCAGGCGATGGGGTTGTGTTTTTCTGTGCCGGATGGCGTGACAGTACCGCCATCGTTAGTTAATATTTATCGCGAGATTGAATCTGATTTGGGGCGCCCCAGTTCAACGCACGGTGATTTAACCCATTGGGCGCAGCAGGGAGTGTTGTTATTAAATTCCACATTGACTGTTCAGGCACATTTGGCGGCATCGCATGCTGGTCGTGGATGGGAACAATTTACAGATGCGGTGATTGCGGCTTTATCAAAGCGCAAAAATATTGTTTATATGCTGTGGGGCAGTTATGCACAGAAAAAGGCCGCATTGGTTGATTCATCGGAAAATTTAATATTGCGTACTGTGCATCCGTCGCCACTGTCGGCGTATCGTGGGTTTTTCGGGTGTAAACATTTTTCACAGGCCAACAATTACCTGGTAAATCATGGAAAAACACCGATTGATTGGTAGGTTAAAAATTGTGTGTTAAACCAATTCCGTAAAATGCGTAAGAGTGGTTTTCTGTCGCCGTATTCGCGTTTGAAAAATGCTGGATGAAAATTTCGGTTCCCCAGGTGTCTGTGATATTAAATCCAATTGTCACCTTGAATTCAAACAGCAATTTTGCGCCCAAACGTTCATTTTCTTTGGATTGGAGGCCAACACCGGCGCCGGCACCCATATATAAAAATTTGTATCTGAACAGGGCGATGTCTTCGGTTAAATAACCCATGGGGACGGTGTAATCCTCCCAATCCCAGCCGTTTTTCTTGCCAAAGCCAGCGGTCATAGAAATATTCAAATTGCGACGCGCAGGGATTCTGAAAAATGTGGTCGGTTGTGAATATGTAATTGTACCGATATAAAATGGGACAGGGCGAACCGGTGGCGGTAGTAAAATGCCGGTATCGAACCCTTGGCCAATGCCGTAAAACATTTGATTTTCATATTTTCCCATAAATGGGTTTTGGTCAGGTAAAAACCATGTGTCGGCCATTGCCACAGTTGGTGTTATTATTAATAATAAAAATAATATATTCTTTTTCATAGGGCTAATTCTATCACAAAAAGAGATTAAATACAAATTGAATTATAAATGTTGCTACGGCGCGGCTTCGTTGACCGTTTGCGCTACGCTATGTCGCGATAAACTGTCCGCCTACGCTAGTTTTTAATTTCTTTGAAATAATTTATGTGTGAATTTTTAGTTTTTGGCGCTGATACGCGCTGGCTACGGCGTGACACTGAAAAATACTAATCGCACGCTTTTGTTGCGTGCGATAATTATTTTTCGTGGTGCCCTAAGCAAGAATCGGACTTGCGACTCGTCCTTACCAAGGACGTGTTTTACCACTAGACTATTAGGGCATGTGGGGTTATTATAGCGGCATTGTTATAAAAATCAATATTATTTTGCTAAAATTTATATGCAAAAAGTGGTATAATATGGTTTATGAAGAAGTTTTTTTGGATTTTACCATTGCTTTTTTGTTTTACGGCATACGCGGACCAGGCGGCGTTGGATGCGGCTTTGCGTGATACATACATCAATTGTGTTGGGATTAACGATGAATTATCTGAATTGAAAACGCGTGCCGGGATAAATACGGCGGTGACCGGGGTTGGAACCGCGGCCGGGGCTGGGGCTTTGGTTGTGGGGTTGATGCGTTCAAATGAATTATTTCCAAAATTAAAAGAAATGAATGTTGATAAAAGTAAAAAGATGCAGCCTGTGTCGGGCGCGCCGCAACCTGGATGGACGCCGAATTTGAAATCGGGTGGTAAGTCAAAGTCCAAAACGTTGGGAAATTGGCGGACTGGGTTATTGGCGGCGAATACTGCGACGAATATCGCGGGTGCGATTATTGCCGGAAATAACCGGGGCAGTGATAATTTGCATGATTCTGTGGAAAAATGCCAGGCGGCCGTTAAAACATTAAACGATGCGATAATTGCGGCGCGTGTTGAGGATGTTGATGTGTCCGAGGCTGTCCAGATTTATAACGCGTGTGGTGATTTTGTCAGTGTTGATATGTCAAAGATTTCTGACCGTGCGACGGGTGCCATGGTGTCATCTATTGTTGGTGCCGGGGTTGGTGCCACGGGAACGGTGGTCAGTGCGGTTGCGAATACTGATGAAAATATGAATAATGAAAAATTGGATACTGCATCCAATATTTTGGCGGGTGGTGCAACAATTGCATCGGGGGCCGCAACAATATTTAATGCGACGCAAATCGCCGCAATTCGCAAGGTTGCCGATGTTGCACAAAAGTGTGAGGATGCATTGAAATGAAAAAAATCACAGGATTTTTAATAGCAACTGTATTCCCGACATTGTGTTTTGGGCAGAATTTTGTTTTTACTGCGGATGAAGTGACCGAGGCAATGAATCATTTCGTGCCGACCGAATTATATGCCCAAACCGCGGCCGAGTACGAGGCCCAGATGGATCCAGATACTGGCGCGATTGACGAAAATGGTTTGAACAATGTTTGTTATGCGGCGGGGTTTGATGTGTCGACGGCCGACGGTGCCGCAAATTGTGCCGGATTTATCAATGCCGCGATTACACAGCGTGATTGTGCGACGGTTAGTGGATGTAATTATGGTTCGTTGCCAAATTTATCACCAACTGATGATGCCACGCGATATTGTATTTTTAATAAAACAATGGAATTTGTTTTGGATTGGGAAAAGGGATTAAATGAATCAGAATCATTAGCCGGAAATGAAAATGGAAATGTGACGAATTACGGTATTACATCGCAATACAGTGGGTTGTCTGTGGATTGTGTGCGCTGTATGACGTGGAAACAGGCACGTGCATGGTATTGGACAAATATGTATAAAAAATTCCATATTGATAAAATGCCGGCCGAGGTTTCTGCGCCACTGATGCAATTCAGTGTTCAGCATAACGGTTATGTGTTAAAGGAAACCAAGGAAATAATGTTTAATGATGCGCGTGTCAAAGAATCCGAAGAAGTGCAAAACGCATGTTCGGCATCACAATTAAATCCAAAAAATTACGCAAATACATTTTTCCAAAATTGCAGTCAGACCGCCGGTAAAAAATATGTCGAATTAAATGGGGGCAAGGCGTTCTTTGACGCAATTGTTGATAATGAAATATCATATTGGTCAGAAA
>CADCAA010000003.1:0-1336 GCA_902799285.1 uncultured Pseudomonadota bacterium | reverse complement strand
GTGTGTCGAGGGTTCGAATCCCCCCTCCGCTACCACACTTCGCCCTAGGGGGGCTTTGTGTGGCAGGCCACGAGATTTTTGAAAATACTGGCAAATGCCGGTATTTTTAATTTAGTTTTTCACGCGTACGGCGTAATGCACGTATTTCGCGTTGTAATTTATCAAATGCAATTTTGTGGATTGCACTTAATTTTTTTAATGTTTGTTCACTGGTTGTTTTTTCTTTGACATTACAAATGGCGGTTATAATGATAATGGTTAAATCGTTTTGGATTTTGGGGTTGTTTTCAATCAGTTCGCCAATGTACGATTTCAGCAACAGTTGTATCACGGCATCGTGAACACGATTGAAAGTTTTTTGCAATTCAATCGGTAATTTATTTTGAAATTTAGTCAGGCGTTTTTCCACCGCCAGTAATGCAATATGGGTTTTGTCAGTGTTGTTGGAATATATATTTTTTTTCATCGTGACCCCATTTGGTTATAAAAATACCACCAAGGAATTTTGGTGGTTGGAGTTTCACTACAATCAACAGAAATTGTGTGGCTTATTTGTGCGAGCACTTATTCACCACACTCCAACCCAGCAGGGTTGGAATTGTTTCGCTGTTCCATAGCGTCTGTTGAACGGGTAGTGAACCCCAACTCAGGAACTCCCTGAGTCGTTGGTATTCTATGCGATAAATTATCAAAAATCAAGTTTTTGTGTTATTTCCCACTGGTTAATTTTATAATTCTGTCAAAGTCGCTTTCGATGTTTTGGGTTTTGTTAAATTCGTCATAAATCGCTTCGGCATATTGTTTTGCGTCCATAGCGTTGACCGTGCCGAATCCCTTTAATACTTTATAGTCATTAAACGACAGTAATTTATCAACCGCATCAGCAAATTGTTCCATATTGAAGGCTTTTTGGTCTTCTATCTGGTGTTCGATGTAATCAAAAAACATGGTGACCAACCGTTCCAAGGATTTTAATTCTTTTTCGGTTAAATAATTCTTGGCGATCGAGACGTCGGTTTTTAGTACACGGCCGTTTGGTGAATTTTTCCAAGTTGTCAATCCCATGTGGGGTTTTTCCAAACTGGCGCGAGTTCTTATAACCTCGGCCGCAGTGTTTCCGTGTATGGCGTAATGGAATTTATTCTGCACCATGGCATAGAAGTCACGGGTGACTGACGAGTCTTTGTCATAGTCGATGGAGCATTCCGCGAAAATGTCCGTAATCTGCTGCCAGATACGCCGTTCACTGGCGCGGATGGAGCGCACCCGTTCCAACAATTCACGGAAATAGTCTTTGCCGAAAAGAGTCTTGCCCTGCTTGAGCCGTTCGTCATCC
>CADCAA010000002.1:49220-59868 GCA_902799285.1 uncultured Pseudomonadota bacterium | reverse complement strand
AGAACCCAACATTGCACGATGCAACATAATTGGACGATGCTTTTCGCCATCTTCGCCAATATATGACAAATCAAAACGTTCCGGCAAATTCATATCCAATTGCACAGTACCGCATTGCCATTTACGACCGATTGCATCCCATAAATATGCACAAATTTTTGGTCCATAGAACGCGCCCTCGCCTTCGGCAACGATATATTCTACACCCGCAGCATCCAAAGCCTTGCGCAAAGTATCTTCGGCGAAATCCCATACTTCATCACTACCAATTCTGAATTCACTATCAGGACGAGTTTCCAAATCAAACAAGATTTTTGTAAACCCTAACTTGCTATAGATATCTTTTATCAAATTCAATGCCTTGATAACTTCTTCCTGCATTTGTTCTTCTGTACAGAATATATGTGCATCATCTTGGGTTAATTCACGCACGCGCATCAACCCAGCCAACGCACCAGATGCTTCATAACGATTCACTTTACCGAATTCCGCCAAATACAGTGGCAAATCTTTGTACGACTTAATACCTTGGGCATACACCAACATACCACCTGGACAAGACATCGGTTTTACACAGAAATCTTTACCATCCAAAGTTTTGCCAGCGTAATTGTGACTTGCATATTTTGCCCAATGCCCAGATTTTTCCCACAAAGAACGTTCCATAACCGTTGGAGTTGAAATTTCCAAATATCCAAAACGATTTTGTGTTTCACGAATAAAGTCAATCAAACGACGATAAATTTTGAATCCTTTATCGTGCCAAAACACCGCACCAGGTGCATATTCAGGTTCAAAATGAAACAAATCCATTTCGCGACCCAACTTACGATTATCACGTTTTGCGGCCTCTTCCTGCATTTTCAGGAATTCATCCAATTCATCTTTACTGGCAAACGCATCAACATAAATACGTTGCAACATTTTATTCTTTGAATCGCCCTTCCAATACGCACCGGCGACCGAACGAATTTTGAAACCATCACGTGGCAAATCTTTGGAACTTTCGACGTGTGGACCACGACACAAATCCGTAAAGTCACGAAAAGTATAGATGGACAACTTTTCACCCGCCGCATCATATTCGTTTAACCATTCCATTTTATATGGCTGGTCGGCAAAGATTTGCTTTGCTTCATCTAAATCGACAATACGTTGTTCGAATCGACCATTTGATTTAATCAATTCACGCATTTCCTTTTCAATCGCGGCGAAATCATCTTCGGAAAAACGATATTCAGTATCGAAATCGTAATAAAATCCATTTTCAATGGCCGGACCACCCGCGAATTTGATATCCGGATGCAACTTTTTAACCGCGGCCGCCATAACGTGCGCCAACGAATGACGAATCAATTCAATAGGATAAGACATAATAAATACCTTTTATTTTTATTTAATTTTTCGAAATTGTTTTGAATTATAATACGCACATTTGATTAGTGCAAGAAAGAACAACCGACCCCCGCGGGGGTTGTGCAACGTGTCGCTGTGAAAATGAATTTATTCAAAATCATACACATATATTAAGACAAAAAACCACAAAAGTCAATATCCACCTGTTTCAATTTTGAAAAACCACCAAAATATGATAAAATAATACGGATTACAAAGGGCAAAGAGAGATGAAAAAATTATTATTTGGTTTAACGGCAATATTCTTTGCATTTTCCGCCTATGCTGACAACGTCGACAACGTATTACTGGGTGCAGACAAAAGCGGTGATGCCTGTCAACAAATTGGCAACACCACCATTTGTTGGAAAAACCAGGGCGGTTCGGCCGGTGCTTCAGATTCATGTGATAACAAAAACGAAAAAGACCCCTGCACATCCAACGGCGCGACCGAGGCCAGATGCCAATATAACGGCGGCAGCACACTTCGTTGCACTGCAAAAAAATGTAAACAAAACTATTTTCTGTGGGTCACATCCAAACGTTCTAAAAACGTCCAATCATATGAAGATTACCAATCCCAGGGTGTTTGCATACACAAAAGTTGGTGCGACAAATGGTGCGCAACATGTCCCGATTGCACAGAATGCAAATTACACACATTTACTTGGCACGGTTTGGATGCAACCGACGAAATTTGCTTTCAACAAAAAGCACAACCGACCGACAATGAAACACAGGTCGATAACAAACCTGACGATAAAAAGCCCGAAGACAAAAAGCCGGACAATAAAAAACCCGACGAACCGAAACCTGATGATAAAAAACCAGACGATAAAAAACCCGGCAAACAAAAAATCGACAACACTAAACCAAATGACAAAGCGACAGTATGGTGCACAACAACCGGTTGTTATGAATCATCCGTGTTCGAACGATTAAACCCAATACTGGACGAACATTTCAGCACAGAAAAACTATCGGTATGGAAAGACGAAAACGGCAATTTTAATACTGCACGCCTGGCATCCGATTCTATTGCAGGCGTGGTATTGGGCACCGTCGGCGGCATCGTCACCAGTAAAATTATTAAAAAGAACCAAATCAAAAATGGATTTGATGATTTGAAATGCACAATTAATGGCCAGGATGTCGCCACATACGGCGATGAATTCCGTGTTGGTATAAATTAATTTTTACACTAATTGCAATTATAAAAAAAACGGACTTTCGTCCGTTTTTTTATATCAAACATTCTGGCTTTGGAAAATCTATGATACTGCCAAACAATACGGCAAAAAAGAAACACACCGAACCGCCAATCACAAATAAATGCCACAACGCATGTGAAAACCGCATACGTCGCCATAAATAGAAAATCACACCAACAGAATACGATAATCCGCCCGCCAAAACAAACCACATTCCACGATGCGATATCGTCTGAATCATTGCCGGTAAAATCCAAACCAACGCCCATCCCATAACCAAATATAAACTGACAACCCACTTTGGTTGATTATGCGGATTCCTAAATTTCATAATTGCACCAAAAATAACAATCGCCCACATAATACCAAACACAGACCACCCCAACGCAGTATGATGACATCTGTTCAAATTCACCAATAAAAACGGGGTGTATGTGCCGGCAATCAACGCATAAATCGCAATACTGTCCCAAACCTCAAAGAAACATTCACTCTTTTCACCAATTGTTGCATGACACATTGTTGACCCGAAATACAATGTGAACATGGTTAACCCAAATATAGAACACGAAACAATCGCCCACACATTATGATATAAAACTGCATACGCAACCAACATCGCCAGTCCCGCAATCGCAAGTCCAATGCCAATCCCATGTGTTAAAATATTTAATACCGATTCAGAGTGTGTCACAGGCCGTTCCCAACGAAAAAAACCAGTCGCCTGCAACACTTTTAACAAACGTGATGCATGCTTATCACGTTTGACTTCTTTTAACTTTGCACGAATAACCTGTTTAGATTTAGTCATTTTATAATACTCCCTACCCTTTGTTTTACTCTTTTGTCGCCCATAACCTGCATTATCGAATACAAATCTGGGGTATTTGTGCGCCCGGTCAATGCGACGCGCAAATTCATTGCGACATCGCCATTTTTAACACCCAATTTTGTCGCAATCGCAACAATTTTATTCCACCAAGTATCTTTATCATCATTGATATCAAACGTGCTTAAAAATTCATTTAATGCATCTTTGTTGAATTCAAATTCTGTATTTGCAACAAACAAATCATCCCAGAAATATGCGACCTCGGAAAGTGTCTGTTTCCATGTAATAAAATCTTTACGTATACGCTTTGGATTGTCACGTTCAATCGACAGAACCGATGTCAAATATTCAACATCAGAAATCTGGGCTGCATGCATTGAATCTCCGTATTTTTGCGCCCACGCAATAACAGATTTTACCAATTCAGGAACCGGCAAAGTTGCGATATTTTCCTTTGCCCACCATTCCAATTTTTTCATATCGAATAATGCGCCCGACATAGGAATTTTCTTTGGTCTAAATTCATAATCCCAAATAGATTTAACCGCACCTTTTAACTTGGCCTCTTCATAGCCCGATGCAATAATATTAAACAAATATTCCAAAACCGCATTTGTCGGCCAACCATCCGCCAATAAATTCGCAACATTGGATTCCGGGTCATGCCGCTTTGATAATTTACGTTGTTTGCCAGTCTCGGCATCCAATTTATCCAACGTTGATGTATGAATATACAATGGCGGCGTCCATCCCATCATACGAAACAATTGATAATGTAATGGCAAAGAAGACAACCATTCTGCGCCACGCACAACATGTGTTGTCCTCATAAAGTGATCATCACACAAATGTGCAAAATGGTATGTTGGCAAACCATCATTTGATTTTATCAACACCAAATCTTCATTATTTTCTGGGAAAGAAATCGAACCACGAACCGCATCCTTGCAAAAAATGCGTTGTTCCGGATTCCCCATTGAATACAAACGAATCGATGGCACCTCGCCCTTATCCAAATGTGCAATAATCTCTTCTTCGGTTAAATCTCTATCACGCGCAAATTCAGAATATATACCTGTCGGAAAACCGGCCGCATTTTGACGCGCACGAATTTCCTCCATCTCAACCGCGGTTAAAAAGCACGGATATGCCAAACCCTTGGCTAACAAATCCGCCGCAACCGAATGATAAACGTCTTTGCGTTGCGATTGATAATATGGTCCATATTCCGGCACATTGTTGTATTTCAAACCAAAAGCATCCAAAGAATCAATAATAATTTGAACGGCATCTTTGACTTCGCGCTTGGTATCTGTATCCTCGATACGCAGCATAAAAACGCCACCCGTTTGTTGCGCCAATTTAGAATTAATTAAAACCTGGTACAAACCACCGATATGCATAAATCCGGTTGGGCTGGGCGCGAACCTGGTCACGAACGCCCCCTCTGGCAAATCACGCGGTGGAAATTTTTTCTCTAACTCATCCAAAGTATATTTTGGTTTTCCGCCCAACACGCGTTCAATTAATTCAGGTTTTAATCCATTACGCATTTTTGTTTCCTTTTAACCATTCTGATTTTATTTTTGAATATTCACAATTATCATGCAACGACCCATCGTGCCACAAACTTTCCTGACGCAAAATCCCGTCCAGTTTATATCCATTTCGTTCGGCAACCCTGCGCGATGCAATATTATCGGCATCAATACCCAAAACAACTTTATTCATATGCAAATTTTCAAAAGCCAAACGTTCCACAACCGGCAAAAACATATCAATCAATGCATGCCCACGAACATCGGGCGCCAACCAATAATCAATGTACACAGATTTATTTTTATCCACCACGCGTGTAAATCCAATTTCACCAATCAATTCATCATTACGCATAATTTCATACATATGCATATTTTCAGCATCGTATGCCTGTTTCATACCATCCAGGACAACATCTGCCGATTTTATATTTTCACCACGCAGCCAAAAAACCATATTTTTGCTATCTTTACGAAAAACATCAAACACAGCCATCGCGATGTCACGCGTTGGTTCCAAATGACGCAAAAAATAATCCGCCACACAAATATCTTGGGGCAAAGATAACATAACTAAACACCTTGTTTTTACTGAAATATGATTTTATACTAATATCATGGAAAATCAAGAAATAAGAACATTTGGACGCCGTCACGGCAAAAAATTATCCGCCCGTAAACAGACTTTACTGGATACGGTTTTACCGGCCTTTTTGCCAAAAAACATCAAAAATGCCGGGAATTTAATTTTGGAAATCGGTTTTGGCAACGGCGAACATGTGCGCGATTTGGCGATTCGCAATCCCGAATCGATTATCATTGGCGCCGAACCATTTATGAATGGTGTTGCCGCCCTGCTGTCTGCCATGACCTGCGAATCGACTAACGCAATTTTACCCGAATATAAAAACATCCGCATTTGGCCGGACGATGTTCGCAAATTATTGCACGATTCTGATTTTTTATTTAATGAAATTTGGGTATTACACCCCGACCCCTGGCCCAAGGCCCGGCACGAAAAACGCCGTTTATTAAATTCAGATTTCCTGAAATTATTGGGAACAAAATTATCAAAAAACGGCCAAATTATTATCGGCACTGACCATTATGAATACTTTGATTGGATTACCGAACAAATTAAAAAAACGGCGCTGCATGCATCGTTTCCGCCACTTTCTGTAATTCATACACGATACGCCGAAAAAAATATGGCGGGAACCACAGCACCAAAATATATGATTTTAACGAATCAATAATTCACAAAGAATTTTAATTTCTTTAACAATTCCGGACGATTTATCGACACTAATCGATATACCTGCTCTGCCCGCATAAAACTGTTTCCCAACATAACATGCAATTCCATATCTTTGTCGGCATCCCAATTTTCCAACGCGGCATAAATACGGCCAGTAAAATCAGATTTTTCGCGTGTATCATTTTCCAACACCAATAATACAGACGATGCATGCAATTTTTTTAATCCAAAAAACACACGTTCCCAATCCAATGGCCAAATTTCAGAAATATCAAATCCCACCGATAAATCTTTGTTAAAAAACAAATCATCCCGAACCAAACCCAAAGAATTCACAAAACCATCAAAAGCATCCAATCCCAATATCATTTGGGCACCGGCGGCACCCTGCTTGAACACAGAATTTATATTTACCGCCAAATCAGACATAGTTTCCACATTAACCGTGTTTTTAATATAAAACCGCGGAATAACTTTCATTTTTAATGTTTCAACCCACGGCCAAACAACCGGAACATCTTTTGGTGCCACAGATAACATTGGGATTTTCATTTCGGCCGCATATTCAACCGCACCCGCCAAATCCATACCATCGCCATTATCCGGCAGCCAAAAAGAAACCAATTTGGCAACTTCATCATTATTGAAAATTTCTTTGACATCTATCATTATGCTTTCTAGTTTATCATAAATATGATATAATTAAAACAAATGAAATTACACGACAGAATAAATTATATATTGCTTGGCATATTATGGACACTGGCCCTGGTGTTGGTGTTGGATTTTTGGCTAAACACGGCATATAACTTTAATATGTTTTCATCTGCACATTGGCAATATGTCGCCATGATTCAGGCATCCAACCAACAAATTGCAACGGGATTTTATATCGCAATCGCATTGGCAATAGTATCTTGCATATTGGGGTTATACATAATCTTTCGCCCCAGATTTCGGAAAATTGTATTCAAACCAGCACAAACAACCGAATCAATCGAACAACCAAAACAAACGATACAAACAACATATGCACCGTCCACACAAACACAACAAACCATACAACCGGAACAAAGAACCATCACACCAACAATCCAACGTCCACCACATTTACATATCCAAATAAACAAACCAATTGTCGCACCAAAGGAAAAGCCACAGCCAGAACCAAAACCGGAACAAGAACAACCGCGCTATACGCATGAAATCCGGGAAATTTTTGAAAAAAATAATTATACAGTATTAAAACCACAAACAATTAAAAACACACGCCTATCCCTGATAGCACTCGGCACGTCTGAGGTTTTATGGCTTGGCGCAACGGATATTTCCCACGAACAAATGTTGAATATTATGACGGCATTCAAATCAGTATTCCAAGAAACATTAGAAGATATTGAAATTGACCTAAATGCATTTATAATAAACCCAACGGATAACGAATCAAATGTGGCAATCCTTGATTTCACCGGTTTGGATGAATTGTCCACTGTAATTGATAAACATCCAAACCCGGCCGAATCAGATGCCGATCGTGAATCCGGAAATATGGACGCATTCCGTGGATATATTGAAACCGTCATTACATACCTGGGGAATAAATAATGAAATTATCTGAAACCAATGCGATTGCACGACTTGCCGATTTAGGGATGGATGATATGCCAATTATGGAATACACACCCAAACCATCAAAACTACCGGCCGATTGGTTCACAAAATACAAACAGGTTTGTCATAAATTTATGGAAACATTAACAGATAACGCCACAGAAATCGCATTTATGAATTTATCACAAAACGAATTTATGGCTTTGATTTCTGGTCGCACATTACCACGAAACACATCAATACGATTTCGAATTCCAATTACAATGGGTGGCGATATATCCGTTGAAAATATGTTTTTATGCCGCACATTTCCACATTCACATAATTTAGACAGGTTTATCATGGAACAAGTCGGCAACGACACATTATGGTTGCCCAATCCGGCACGTGCCATATATGTTCCGGCACACACGGCGGGCGGCGGCACGGGTGGAAATGCCACATCCGACCGATTATCGCAAATTGCATCACAAATCGTATCTGATAATTCACTTGGGTAAAGGCAATAAAAATGAACCAAAATGAATTTTTAACAACCATAAAATCCAAAGGCGCATTTATTTGGGGACCATCCAACACACGTGCAATTGAATATGCCAATTCATCATTACAGCAAAAAAAATGTGCAATGTTGCCAAATTTTATAATCGGTTTATACACACAAACCGCCGGAATAAATTTGGGGACTGGGTATATTTTTGGCCCATCTGAATTACCAAACGGAAATAACTTTCCAATCCCCAGCATTGTTCAAATAAACAACGAAATACAAAATATTCCCGCATTAAAAAATAAAACAGTATTTGGCCGAAACGATTTATTTTGGTTTGCATTTGACGCATTTGGAACATGTTATATGCTAAACAACACAAATGGTACAGTTTTACGAAAATACGATGACGGCTATCGCGCATTGTACGATTGTTTAATGGGTGGAAAATTATGAAAAAAATATCTGTATCTTTATCCGGTCATCAAACCAGCATATCACTGGAACCGGAATTTATATCGGAATTACAGCGTATAGCAAAAATAAAAAACACATCCGTATCATCAATTATTTCATCAATTGATAAATCACGCGGACAAAATACCAACCTGTCGTCCGCCATTCGCGTTTGGATATTAAACACAATAAAAAATTCATAATTTATTTGTTTTTATCGGCTATATACGCACAGAATCCGCCAAAAAACGCAATGGCCATAATAATTAAAAACCACATATCGTGTCCCAACAATCTGTACAAAGTCATATGCGAACCATATACCGTCCCATCCAAAACACCAATTTGCCCGATTGGTAATTGCGATATAATACGACCATCCGCACCAACAAATGCACTGATACCCGAATAATTAGAACGAATAACCGGCACCCCTGATTCAATTGCCGCACGACGCACCATATCTAAATGTTGATACGTCCCAGGGGTCGCCCCAAACCAGGTATCATTTGTAATATTTATGATTGCATCAACATTATCCATCCCAACAACCGCATCAGAAAATATAATTTCATAACATACCGCCGGCGCAAACGTGAATTTTTTTCCGCCATCAAAACGCCCAGAAACAATGCGCATACCAGAACCCGCCGTCAAATTTGCCGGCGCAGGAACAAACTTAATTGGCCCATATTCACCAAACGGCACCAAATGAGATTTATGATAAACATCAACAATATCACCATCTTTATTTGCAAACACCAAAGAATTATACGCGTGCCCATCATCATAAACAGTCGCCCCCACAACCACAGATTTTTTTAATCTTTGCGCAATCGGCATAAAATCGTCCATACGTACAGCAAACGGATACACAGTTTCAGGATACACAACCAAATCAACACTTGATACATCACTAGCTAATTTTATCAATTCATCAACCCTAAATTTTGCCTGATTCAATGCATCCACACGCGATAAAGAAATTTTTTGCGCCTGACTGGTGACCGGTTGAACAATGCGCACAGACACCCCATCATTACCAATATTTGATACATTTATATTCTTATAACCAAACACAATACCAACACCGAACAATACAGCAAAAAACAAAAACACAAACCAATTTAATTTATTCGTTCTATTTTGCACAATTTGCACACACGCCACAGTCAAACCAATAATAACAAACGTCAACCCCAATGCCCCAAATAACGACATAGAATTAGCAACAATTGGATACGGCAACATAATATTCGCAATCGGATTCCATGGAAATCCTGTAAACACCCACTCACGCAGCCATAAAACAGCCGTCCATGCACCTGCAAACAAAAACGGTTTTGTTTCAGATTTTATGTATATACACTGTGTCAATACAAACGGAATTGTAAATATCAATATTCCTACAATCCCAATACCTATCAATGCCGGCACAGTCCAAATTGCAAATTGCCGTGCTAATTCCGGAACAACATAAATAGAATGCACCGTCCACCAAAACATAGATATCGCGTACATCGCACCAAACGGCACCGCGCGCCAAAACGCACGCCAAAAACCAACCCTGCATTCACCCGAACACAATAACCAATACGCACCCGCAATTGATAAAACGGTCAACCACCACATATTAAATGGTGCAAATCCAAACGACGCAAGCCCGCCAAACAATGCGCATAGCGCATATTTCCACCATCCAAATTCACCACCGCATTCATCCGCATACGGATTTTTTATCCCCAGTTTTTTCAAAACTTTAATTTCTTTGGATTCCATAACCCGGGCCTGGGCATCCGTTAAATGATCATAGCCCAACAAATGAAACATACCATGCACAACCATATGCGCCGTATG
>CADCAA010000002.1:0-49207 GCA_902799285.1 uncultured Pseudomonadota bacterium | reverse complement strand
TCCAGCGATATATAAATATCACCCAACAAAACATCGTCCCCTAATTCAAAAGACAAAACATTTGTCGGCTTGTCCATATTTCGATACACACGATTCAACGCATGAATTTCCGCATCATCAGTCAATATAATAGAAACCTCGGAATCCGCATACTTTCTGCCCACAACCGCATTGGCGATTTTTTCAAAATCTATATTATACTTTTTCCATTTTTTATTATTGTAATTCACATAAACTTTCATTTTATCCGCCCCTATACGCATTGATTCCGGTATTTTTTACTTTTTACCCAATCCAGATTTTTTTGCAATTTTGGATCGCACGCGCGCATAATTCGGTGCAACAAAAGGATAATCATCCGGCAAATCCCATTTTGCACGATATTGTTCAGGCGTCATATTAAACCGCCGTTTCAAATATCGCCGCAACATAACATGCCACGTCCCATCCTCTAAACATTGTATTTTATCCGGCTGCACAGAATCCGCAATTTGCTGGGCCGAAACATTTGTCCCACGCAAAGTTGCCCGCGCCGCATTAACCGCATCCACCATAGACAACCCGGGATTATTCGCCATTGCCGCCGCCGCCAAATTTGCAACCGCCAAAGTAAAGTCATTATTTTTAATATTATTTACCATTTGCCAAAAATCCTTTTATTTACTAAGATTATACCACAAATAAACTATAAATAAAACGAAAGTCAAACATAATGAAAAACAATGAATCCAGACCACTTGCCGATTTGATGCGCCCCGAAAACATCCATGATATAGTGGGCCAACAAAATTTACTGGGCGAAACCGGCCTGATACGCCGTATGGTCGACAATCATAAATTATCCAATTTGATTTTATGGGGTCCACCGGGATGCGGCAAAACCACAATCGCACGCGCATTGGCACATACCGTCGATATGGATTTTGTTCCAATGTCCGCCGTATTTTCCGGGTCTGCCGACATTAAAAAGGCGATGGATGCCGCCCGTATGAATCGTGAAATCGGGCGCGGCACATTATTGTTTATCGACGAAATTCACCGCTTTAATAAAACCCAGCAAGATACCTTGTTGCCGTACCTAGAGGATGGCACCGTGGTCTTTATGGGTGCAACCACCGAAAACCCCAGTTTTAATTTGAATAACGCATTATTGTCGCGTTGCCATATTGGGGTACTGACGGCATTGGGCACAGATGATTTAATGATTTTAATCGACCGCGCAGAAAAATTTTTGAATAAAAAATTACCATTAACCACGGATGCCAAAATCCACCTGGCCCAAATGGCGGACGGCGACGCACGATTTTTATTAAACACTGTTGAATATTTAATCAACGCAAATTTCAAGAAAGATTTAGATGCCGACGCATTGGACAACGCAATACAAAAGCGCGCACCGCTGTCCGACAAATCCGGCGACGAACATTATAATTTAATTTCTGCCGTGCATAAATCACTGCGCGCATCTGACACAGACGCCGCATTGTATTGGGTTGCCCGCATGATGACATCCGGCCAGGATGCACGATATATATTTCGCAGACTCACCCGATTCGCGATGGAGGATGTCGGTCTGGCCGATCCAAACGCATTACAAATCGCGATTTCCGCGTGGCAGGCATATGAAAGATTGGGCAGTCCCGAGGGCGACATCGCCCTGGCCGAATTGGTCATATATCTGGGCACCGCACCAAAAAGCACATCCAGTGACCGCGCCATCCACGCGGCATACGCGGTCGCCAAACAAACGGGCAGCCTGCCCCCACCAAAAAACATCCTGAACGCACCAACAAAAATGATGCGCGATATGGGATACGGCGCAGGATACATATACGAACCCGACACAGCATCCGGTTTTTCTGGTCAAAATTGTTTTCCCGAAAGTATGTCACGCCAAAAATTATATACCCCCGTCGAACGCGGGTTCGAGCGCGAGATAAAAAAACGCGTAGACTATTGGGATAACCTGCGCGAAAAATTAAACAGTAAAAAATAACGCCGATTTGGCGTTATTTTTATTAAAACAATATGTTCAAATACATTCCAACGGCGGACTCTTCACGTTCGTATTCATACGAATATGTTGCAGCATATTGCGTCCGCCCGAATTGACGCGCCAATTTGAACCGCAGCCATTCTTTATCAAAGTCCGGATTTGTTGCCACGCGAATTGTTGCACCAACGCCCAACCGCCAACCATCAACCATACGGAAATACGCATCAGGCATAAAATCGATATACGACATACCACGTGTATCATCAAACACCCACGTCGATTTCACGGTCCCAGATAACGACACACCGGCCCACTGACGACCAACGCGCAACCCCGCAAAATATGTTGACTTTGCAAAGTCCGGTTCCCTGACATGACGATTTCCGGCAAATCGCGCACCAAACAAAACGTCACTCGACACACGCGCAGAATTATCATCGGCCAATCCCGCACGATATGTGCCCGCCAATTCGATACTGGAAAATCCGCGCTCACGGCGATGATGCACAAAATCGAATTGATAGTGCACATTTGCATTAACATTCAGCCTGTCATTCAATCCGTACGTAAACGACTGGCCTAATCTTAAAATATCATTACCGTAATCCACAGACGTTGTCGACAACAAATGATCCTGCTGCAACATATACAACGGGTCCGAAGTATCGGCCATTAAAAATTCATCGTCTGCGTATGCCGAACCACACAACAAAGAAAATCCGACAACACCATATAATAATTTTTTCATGAATCAAACACCCACGATTATTAGAATTGGAACATCACCTGTAAACCCACAGACCATTCTTTGTATTTCGACAATTCGACATTTGCAACATTGGCGGCATATTCTGTCCCGTTTATCGGCATATTACCCCAATGCAAATCCAAATGCTTTTTATTCGCCGAATCATACAGGGATGTTTTCGCATATAAATTCAAAGCGAAATAATCATTTGGCTGCCAACCGAATGCACCCTTGATTGACAACTGATTATGCCAATCATAGAACCCGTATAAACCTTCGACATTTAATGTCCAATCCTGGGCCAACACAGACCAAACACCGGCACCCAATTCACCCATGAACAAAGTATCGGTACTGTCGCCATAGACCAACAATGCCCATTCATTCAAATTATTTTCGATATAATCGCCATAGACATCACCATCCATATCAATCGCCCAGCCACGTGCCAAACCATATATGGTTGTCGACGCAACCTTGTACCCGGCCTTGATATCGGCAATAAAGTAATCCACACCATGCTTTTGATGTTCGTAATAACCCGACAAAGTCGCAATCCAATCATTTGTATCAACGATGCGTCCTTGGATACCCAAACCATACAAATTCAAATCATGATTTTTATATTCGTCTTTACCACCGGTTGCATTTTCCCAAATCAATTTATCAGAATTATATTTCGCCATACCCTGCAACGCGATACGATCGGTCAAACCATAACTTAAATCTTCCTTGATAGACAATTCAGTCAATTTTCTGTTCACATCTGCGAATTTATACTTGCCCTGCATATATTCACCGGTTGTCACCGAACCAAATTGACCCTTTAACGGCTGATAAAACGGATTCGCAATAAAATATTTACGCATAGCGGTCTTGCGATATGTTTTACCTTCGGTATATGTGCGTTTTGTTTCACGTACCGGCTGTTCCGCGCGTTGATAACGATGCGATGTTTCAACATTATCATACGCCCCCGAACGATTTGCCACCGGCGCGGCATGCGCTGTATTCCCAGACGTGCGTTTCACATAACCATAATCGGTATCATAATTGGTTTCAGAATACCCACGATTTATTTGGATGGTGCTGCCTTCGGCATTTCGCATATTTATATTAGAATACATATTACTGCGACCCGCGGCCGACGCATCAAATGCGGCCACACACGCCAACACAGTCAATAAACTAAATGATTTCAATTTCATAAAATTCTCCTTTTGATGAAAATTATATCACATTTTGCGATTATAAAAAAGCCATAAATTATAAAACATATTTTATAACGGTATAGATGCGCAGTTGTTTGTGAGTGCGGTGTACAAATGCTACATAAACGAACAAACAACAAGCAGATATGCCATTATAAAATATGTCTTTTATTATTCGCGTCGGGCGCACTAACAATCCCTTCTTGCTCCATCCTCTCCATAAAGCCTGCGGCCTTGTTATAACCAATGCCCAATCGACGTTGAATATACGAAATAGTCGGCTTTTTATCACGAATAACAATCTCGCATGCCTGGGCATACATGTCGCCATCCTTGGCCGCCTTGGAATCCGCCGCCGATGTATTCGGGGCATCTGTATCCATTTCACCGCCATCTGCATCGGTCACGCCAGCGGCATATTCAGGTTCGCCTTGCTCACGCAGGAAATCACCAACGCGCGTCAATTCCGCATCATCAATAAACGCACCATGTATACGTACAGGAACCCTGCCCGCCTCGCTGAACAACATATCACCACACGGCAACAACTGTTCCGCACCCTTTTCACCCAATGTCGTCATAGAATCAATTACACTGCGTGCCTGGAAAGAAACACGGGTTGGGAAATTCGCCTTGATTACGCCGGTAATCGTTGTTGCGTCCGGTCTTTGCGTCGCCATAACCAAATGAATTCCCGCCGCACGCGCTTTTTGCGCAATGCGTTGAACACATGCCTCAACTTCTTTACGGGCCAGGCTCATCAGGTCGGCCACCTCGTCAATAATTATCACGATATATGGCATATCAGACAAATCGACCTCTTGGGTTTCAAACAATAATTCACCAGTTTCCTCGTCCGTGCCAACCGCAACTTGTTTTGTTATAACCTCGCCAGATTCACGCTTGGCCGCAACAATTTCATTATAACTTTCGATATTACGCGCATTAACGACTTGCAGTTGTTTATAACGTTCCTCCATTTCGCGCACGGCCCATTTCAATGCGTTCACAGCCGCCGCCGGATCCAGTTTTACAATTGGCGTTATCAAATGCGGAATATCGTCCCAGAATCCAAAATCAACACCCTTTGGATCGATAATAATCAACTTACATTTATCAGGCGTGAAATGATAAACAATTGACGTAATAATCGATTGCACAAACACAGATTTACCGGAACCCGTGCGTCCCGCAATCAACATATGCGGCATTTTCGCCAAATCAAAATACATCGGATTACCACCAATATCCACCCCCAAAGCAAGCGGTATTTTATATTTAGAATTTATAAACATATCATTGTCTATTAACCCTTGGAAACGAACCGTCTGGCGATTCAAATTCACCATTTCGACACCAATCAGTTGTGTTGATGGAATATGTGCGATACGAATATTTTCGGTTGCCATCGCACGCGTCATATCCTTGACAGTCTTGCTAACATCGACCATACGTGTTCCGCTGTCGGGCATAAATTCATACAGCGTCACAATCGGTCCCGGTCGAATTCCATTTACTTTGCCATACACACCGTATTCAGCAAAATGTGTTTCCATCAATTCCGCCGTCTTTTTCAATTCAGGCGTCACAATATTTTTACCAAACACAGAAAGTTCTAAAAATTCCGGATCTGGCAATTCATATTCAACATCGCCAATAACTTTCTTTACAACTTTTCTGGTGGCGCGTTTTCTTTTTGGTTTTTCCTCTTCTTCTGTTTCTTCTTCGACCCCTTCTTCTACTTCTTCTTCATCAGAATCAGATTCAGCCACAGGCAAAATATGAAACGCCGACAACACCCAACGAATCGATGAATACACCAATCGTGCGACATACACAACATATGACCATTTGATATGCAGCAACACCCCCGCCATCCAGAAAAAACCAATCAAGCATAAAACACCAACAATAATTTCCCAATTACCAATCAATGACGCCATATCCGATGCCACAATCGCACCCATCATTCCACCAAACGATGACCCCGGCACCAACATCCCAAAACCGGCACAACCCAAACACAACGCAATAAACCCACGCAACAGGTTGTATTCCGGCGTTGCCTCGTCATCGCGACCACCAATCAACGCAACACCTGCGCGCATCAGGCACAAAAACAAAAACATCATCGGTATAAAGCCAACGGCATAACGCATAAAACTGATAAAATTACCAATCAATCCATGATTACCCAATGTACTGGCCACCGCAACACCGTTCAAATCTGAATTATGAAATATCGCGGCCAATATTGACACACCACCAAACAAAAACATCACGACGCCCAAAATGCGCCAAGCCAAACTTTTCAACGCACCCGATAATTTTTCAGGCAAAAATCTCGACTCACTACTCATACCCCGATTGTATCACAAAAAAGTGTAAAAAAAAAGGGCTTCATCAAAATAAAGCCCCATTATAATTATTTTATTTTCCGCACAATTGCCAAAACCAAATCTGCCGACACCATACCGATAAACGCGCCCAAAATCACATCCGTCGGCCAATGCGCACCAATTGCAATGCGCGACACCGCAATCACAATCGCCAAAATCCACATCAGCCATTTGAACCGTGGCATCAACATACCCAACATAACCAATCCCGCAAAAGACAAAGCCGTATGTCCCGACGGCATTGAATTAAATGCCCATTCGGTCGTCCACGGGAAAAATCCAACAATACCAAATTCATCAAAGAATATCGGCCGCGCACGCCCAATAATAAATTTCAAAATTTCAACAATAACCCCAGCCAGGCACAGCGAACACAAAACCAAAAACGCATTACTGTTTTTCAATTTAGCATACGCATCATTAAACAAAAATTTCGCATTAAACCAATGCATCTGGGTCGTGGGATTATTCCGCAATTCGTATGTCTTTTTCAAATACATAATTATCGTAGCTAACGTAAAGACAATCACCCAAACCTTGCCATCGAATATATTTGCGAACCACCGCCACAGTGGACAATTATACCCAGTCAAAAATAAATATAATGGAATATCGTATTTGGCAATTCCCAACAATATCAACCCAACAATAACCAGTGTTGAAACTATCAACAAATTCCACTTCATAGTATTTTGCTTTGAAATAAACATATCAAAATCCTTAATCTGCAATCAACCTGTGATAAACGGTTTTATCCGTCAAAATTTTTGTTGCCACCGCAGCCGCCATCATATCTTCGTCATCGCCACTGGTAATAATCGGACAACCACGACGCACCGCCGCAACATCAACATTTTTATTTTTGTTAAAATCCTGGATTTTGAAATCATTGTTTATCACATTTACAAAGAACGCATTTTGCTGCTTGGCCGAACGAATATTTGATAAACACACAATCGGGAAAACACCGCGCGAATCCAACGCATGCCCCGCCCCAGATTTTATCGATTTATTTAACAATTCCAATGCATCACCATTTGATAAATCAATATGCGTTGCAATACGCGCATTCCCCGCGGTTGGCGTTCCAACCAAAACCCCGCGTCCATTTTCATAGAATGCAGACGCCACCGCTTCGGCGGTTCCACTGGTCGTATTGGAAACCAACACAACAACATCCGCATCGGTCACGGCATTACCACCCGGCACAAATTCCATATCGCTGCCGGCGGTCTGGGTCACACGCATAACAGGTTTTGCCCCCATAAATAACCCCGCCATTTTCGTCCCAGATTTCGCGTCAACACCACGCGCCACACGCAAATCCAAAATCACAGAATCAATATTATTGTATTTATGCAAAGCCTCGTTCACGATATTGGCGGCATTATCAGTCATTTCATGCACAACTATTTCCAAAATTCCCGATTTACCAACCGGACGATAAATAATATCTGCATCCGCCAAGACAATCGTCGCCCTGCGCAACACAACATTACGATTACCCGACGGTGTCAACAAATGCAATTTTGCCGTCCCACTGTTTAATCCTTGGAATACGGCGTCCAATTCATCATCGGTCATGGTTGCGACTTTGCGCCCATTAACCACATCAATCAAATCAGAAACCGCAATCCCCGACACATCCGCGGGCGAACCACGGACCACTGCACCAACACGAAAATCACCATTTGCTTCGCGCCAGCCTGAAATACCGACACTGGTCAAAATACGATTATCAGAACGTCCTAACAAAGTCTGTTTTGGCACATATTTACCACTTTCATCAATTCCCTGCATCAAGGCGGCCACCGCACGTTCATACATTTCCTGGTCAGACAAAGACGCCAAATCATCGTCCCTGTCGCGCATTTTATCAATCAAAGATTTTGTAATTTTACCATATGCCGCCCAATCACCCGCACGCGGCTGTTGAAAATTTCCAACAATAGAATCACGCCAAACCAAAATGATTCTGTCGTCGGTCGCCGCCAAATGCGCATTAGGACTTAAATTTTCCAAACTCTCAATCACAACACCAACATTTTTTCCGCCCCATTGCACAGAATCCAATTTTTGATAAATTTCTGCAAACGTATTCACTACCGCATCATTTTCTGCGGCATACGCACAACCAACGGTCAATGCAAAAAGCACAGAACAAATTATTTTTAATATTTTCATACATACCTCCTACATTGACCTGTATTTTAATATTTCGTTTCACGCAGGTTAAAGTGATACAAAATAACATTAGAAATATAAATAGATGTCGCGGTTCCCATAACAACCGAAAACGTCATCGCAATCGCAAAATCACGCAACATCAAACCACCGAACACATACAAACCAACCATGGCCAAAATTGTTGAAATACTGGTCATCAATGTTCTGCGCAACATTTCGTTCACCGACAAATCAATTAAATCATTCATCGGCATTTTGTGGTATTTCTGAATATTCTCATCGATTCGGTCATAGTTCACAACTTTATCATTAATAGAATAACCAATACCCATCAAAATAACCGCGATTGCCGTTTGATTGAATTCTAATCCTGTGACCGAAAAGAACCCAAACATCAAAACAAAGTCCAACAACAATGATACAAAAGATCCAACCGCATAACCACCACGATAACGAATCCAAATATACACAGACATCAAAACAAAAGAAACCAAAACAGCCAAAATACCACCACGAATCAATTCGCCACCAATTTTTGGTCCAACGATTTGCACCTGGGAATACGTCACATTATCGCCCAGAATATTTTTAATCTGGCTGACGCGTTCATTTTGTTGTGCATCGGTTGAACCCTTGGGCAAACCAACACGCACCAAAACCGCACCACCATCAACAACCTGTAATTCAGGCTTGAAATCCGCCAACGCGGCACGCATTTTATCAATTGTGTATTCCTGTGTTTGGGGTACAACCTCCATCGAAATACCACCCGAAAAGTCAATACCGTAATTCAAACCACGGAACAACAAAGACAAAATCGACAAAATAACCAAAGCACCAGAAATCCAATAGGATAATTTACGATACTTCATAAAATGTAAAGCCATAATTAACCCCTTTACTTCACTTTTGCAAAACCAATTTTTTTATTTTTACCATTCATGTACCAGTCAATCAAAACGCGCGACAACACCAAACATGTAAACAATGTGGTTATCACACCAATCGACAGCGTCACGGCAAACCCACGAATCGGACCTGCACCAAATTCAAACAAAATCAGTGAACAAATCAAATTCGTCAAATTACCATCCATAACGGTTTTGACCGAACGATTGAATCCCATATCAACCGCACGCAGTGTCGGCACACCGGCGCGAACTTCGTCACGGATACGTTCATACGGCAAAATATTCGCGTCCACCGCCATACCCAACGTCAACACGATACCCGCAATACCCGGCAAAGTCAGTGTTGCCCCCAATGCCGCAGAAACACCAACAATCATCGCCAAATTCACCAACAATACGACATCGGCAAACAACCCAAACAAACCGTAAACCAATATCATAAACACAACGATGAATAACACACCTACGGCCGAACCAATTTTACCAGCCGCAATTGTGTCCGCACCCAATCCCGCACCAACTGTGCGTTCTTCGATAACGGTCAATGGCGCCGGCAACGCACCACTGCGTAATAACACAGCCAAATCTTTCGCGCCCTGTAATGTGAATCCGCCGGAAATTTGGCCACGCCCACCCGGAATTGGTTCACGAATATTTGGTGCTGACAAAACCTTGCCATCCAACACAATCGCGAATCTTTCGTTCACATGTTCAGTGGTAAGTCTTGCAAACCGACGCGCACCCGACGCATCAAACACGGTCGTCACAACCGGCATATTATTTTGGTCAAAATCCGCCTGGGAATCTTTTAATGATTCGCCCGAAACTTCGACACGGGAATAAACCGGCACCATCTGCATCGGATTTTCCATATACGGCAAAAATTGTGTTCCCGCCGGCGCACGTCCAGACGCCATTTGTTCAGGCGACACATTTTCATTAACCAAATGGAAAGTCATTTTTGCAGTTTGCCCAATCAATTCCTTGATACGTTCCGGATTATCAACACCCGGCAATTGAATCAAAATGTATTTACCACCCTGACTTTGAATCGAAGGCTCTTTGGTGCCCAGCGCATCAATACGACGGCGCACAATTTCGATACTGCGATTCAAGGCATCATTAACCATTTCCTGTTTTTGCTTTTCGGTATATTCCACACGCACAACATTACCCGATGACGACACATCAACACCCGCGCCCAACACAGATTTCAAACGCCCCTTGGCCTTGGACACCTGGTCTGATTCACGCACAGTTAGTGACACCACACCATCAGATTGACGCAAATTCGAAAAACGAATAATACCGCGATTTCTGTCCACCAATGCAGAGCGCACCTCGTCATACAATTGCACAGATTTATCCGCAAACATTTGGTCGGTATTGACCTCTAACAATAATTGCGCACCACCCTTTAAATCCAATCCTAAATTAATTGGTTGTGCAAACGACGGAAAATATTTTGCGGCACCCGGCCAAAAAGTTGGCACCGCCAACAACACACCAAACACTGCAACAAAAACAATTGCCAGTTTTTTCAACATACCCTTACACCTTTTTATTATTTAGATTCCACACCTGCAACGGCGTTTTTGTTAACTTCGACTACGACGCCCTTTGCAATTTCCAATTCAATGCTTTTATCGTTTATTTTTTTAATTGTTCCATAAATTCCGCCCGCCAACACGCGTGAGCCGACCTTTAATGAATCCAACATCTTTTGATATTCGGCCATACGTTTTTTTGTAGGCCTGACCATAAACAAATAAATAATACCAAACACAACGGCACAATAGACAAACAGTCCAAACCAACTGCCGGCATCAGCGGCAGCCGAATTATTTGCGATTACATTTGCTGTCTCGATTGAATTTTCCATAATTTCTCCTTTTGATTATGCATCAACATTAGACAAAAAACCGCCAAAAGTAAAGAAAAAACTATGAATTTAACCACAAAACAAAAATAAAAAAATCCAGTGCATTTCTACACTGGATTAAATTCGAAAAAACAACACCAAAACTATTGAATTTTCATCCAAACTTTGTCTGTACTGTTGTTATTGCTGCCAACTGTCACATAACCACACGGGCTATTCGCCACACAATTACCATTTCCCGGGGTCACCAATTTATCACGATCCAAAACCGCAACATTCGCGGTATTTGCCTTAATAGATTTTGTTGGTTCATGCGTTGAATCAACCGCACCTGTTGCCTTGGTACTACCATCTGTCACCTCGGCCAAAGCACCCACAGTCACACTGCCCAATGCCGTTGCAACATTCGTCCCACGCGCATTATTTAATTCATTCGTCTGTGGCACAACACCCTTGCGATACCCGCGACCATCCAAGGCATTCGCACCACTGGCTGCACCATACTGAATATCATACACAGCCTTGCGCACAGTATTCGTTGACGCCGCCGTAATCGTATCCGTGGCCATTGCACCACCGAACGACAACACAACACCCATAAAACCGGCAAATAATACAGATTTTTTCATTGTTCTTTCCTTTCCATTTGCGTGATTTTTTTAATCTCTCGACACTAATGATAACATATTTTTGTGAACTGCACAAATAAAAAAATTAACTTCTTTCAAAAATAATATCTAAATCTGAAATTGGGATGATTTTATAAACCGGTCGCCCGTGATTACATTGCGCGCCACGCGTAGTCTTTTCAATATCGCGCAACAAAGCATTCATTTGGTTCAAATCCAATCGCTGGCCCGCACGCACAGAATGATGACACGCCCAATTCGCCAATTTCAAATGCAACCTCTCATTTAATTGCACAGAATGACCGTTTGCCCGTACTTCGTCCGCGATATCATGCAATAATGCCGTCCAATTCAAATCCCAATCAGCCGGCTTTTCAAATATCGCAATCGCCGTATCACCAAATGCATCCAACACCAACCCAGATTGCTTTAATTCATCACGTATCTCCAATACCGCGGCAACATCTTCGGCACGCATATCCACGACAATCGGTGTCAATAACGGTTGCACCTTTACAGAATGGGTCCGAACACGTTCGTATGTAATGCGTTCGTGCGCAGCATGTTGATCAACAATAATTAAATTATCACCCGCGGATGCCAAAATATATTTATCACCAATCTGACCAATTGCCCGCCCCAGTGGCATATCACAAAACGCATCATCCACATTATTTTTAATTGACGCGTCCATCCGCGGCGACTCAAACTTATGTGGTTTCAAATTGAAAAAATCGTTATCGTCACGCTGTGGCGCATGCACAGATAATATTGTCGGTCGTACATCTGTATTTTGATAAACCGATTCGCGATTCTGCGCCGCCGGTATATTCATCTGATGACCAACCGGCGTATCATGTCGCGCAACCGCCATATTCATAGTTTCCGCCAAACGCGCCCTCAAATTTTTAATAATAAAGGCACGCACATGCGACGGTTCCAGGAAATGCACCTCGGTCTTGGCGGGCGACACATTTACATCAACATTTTTCGGATTCAAATCCAAAAATAATGCACACAATGGAAATTCACGCGCATGCATAACATCCATATATGCCGCACGCAGTGCACCCACAACAACCTTGTCTTTGACCGGACGATTATTCACAAATAAAAATTGGTCCACACTTGACGCACGACGCAGTGTCGGTTCAGATATAAATCCAGATAAAGTCATATCACCCGATTCGGATTTCGCATCCACCGCCAACATACGTCCGCGAATATCATCACCCATAACGGCCGCCATACGTTCCAATAAATCCTGATTTTTTGGAAAGAACCATTTATTATTCAAAACAAAACCAACATCACGACGGGCCATCGCCAAACGTTTTACAACATCCAAAACAGACATCATTTCCGCCCTGTCCCCGCGCAAAAATTTCAATCGTGCCGGCACATTGGCAAACAAATCATTTACACGAATACGTGTCCCAGAATCCCAATTTGACGGTTTAATTTCACCCGTCGACGCATTTAATTGCCAACCATTAGGCTCACCCGACGCATATGTATCAATCGTCATATTTGCGACCGACGCAATTGACGGCAACGCTTCGCCACGAAAACCCATATATGCAATATTTGTTAAATCATCATCGGGTAATTTAGATGTCGCATGACGCATTATTGATTTTGCCAAATCATCGCGATTCATCCCCCGCCCATTATCAACAACAGTTATCGATGTTCGCCCGCCATCAACAACATCAATAACGATTTGATTTGCCCCCGCGTCCAGCGCATTTTCGACCAATTCTTTGACCACACTGGCGGCGTTTTCTACAACCTCGCCGGCGGCAATTTGATTCACCAAAAAATCAGGCAAAACGCGAACAGCCATAAATTTTAGTCCTTGAACTTAACCTCGATAATTTCGAATTCTTTTTCACCAGACGGCAATTTAACGGTGCAACAATCCCCAACACAACGACCAATCAACGCACGTCCAACCGGCGAAGTACATGAAATAATTTGCCGCCCATCAGATTCAACATCCGACAAAATACGGCATTGCATACGATTACCATCTTCGTCTTCGGCAACAACGCGCGCACCGAACACAACTTTATTCCCAGACAAACTGTCGATATCAATCACATTTGCATTTGCAATAATGCTTTCAATATACTGGATACGTTTATCAATTTGACGCTGTTTTTCACGTGCGGCACTGTAATCCGCATTTTCAGACAAATCACCCAGCGACCGTGCCCATTGAACAACACGCAGAATTTCGGGTCTTTGCACCTCTTTCAAATCCTTTAATTCTTTCAGCAATGCGTCAAAACCCGCACGTGAAATTGGCTTTTTTTCCATAATAATCACCTATATCTAAATTGTATGCAAAATTATACACTTTCATTTTAATTTTGCAATTGTCAAATGAACAAGGTATAATTCCTTGAAATATATATGGGTAAAAATGTTCAGGACAACAATTCTTTTCAAATTTTTAATGCGCCGCTTCTTTGCCAGCATCGGTATTATCCTGCTTATAATATGTGGCATTATATATGCGGTCACATTCGTGGAACGGTTGCCATCAAACCCCGACACATGGGGCGCGATAATGGACGCATGGATACGATTACTGGAATATATTCCGCTGTTTTTACCCCTTGCTGTATTTATGGGTACCCTGCTTGCTATGTATAATTTAACCAAATCATCCGAAGGAATAATAATATCCGGCGCGGGATTATCGCCATATCAAATTGCGCGTCCATTTTTAATTGGTGCGGCAATTATCGGCATATTTGCAACCGCGGTCATAAACCCATATTTTGTGAATATCAGTGCGAAAAATTTAACCACCCACGATTTGCAATTGGTTGACGACACAATTTGGATTCGCGAAGAAAACGACAATCACTTTTTAACAATGTCCGCCAAAAATATGAAAAAACAAAACACCGATTTGGTATTTTTGGACGCCAAAATTTTTGTCCAAGACAAAGATTTCAAATTATTAAATCGCATTGAGACAGATTCTGTCACTTTATCTGATTCTGGATTAAAATCCAACCGGGCAATCGTATGGGATACCCGCGGAAATAATTCAACAAAAAAATGGGAAATACAAACAAAAATCACCCCACAAACCGTATTGGACCGATACCTGCAACCAAACCAGATTTCATTTTGGAACCTGCCACAATTTATTCAAAAAATGACGGCAATTGGTGTTCCAATGCGTGGCCATTTGGTGCAATTTTGGACATTACTGTTTTTGCCATTAACAATGATTGCCATGACGACATTGGGAATCGCATTTTCACAAACACGCCAAAGACGCAACTTTAACTTTGGATTAAAATTCAGCCTGGGAATTATCACATGCTTTTTAATGTATTTTTTAATCAACACATTTAACGCATTGGGCGCGACGGGTGCACTGCCACCGATATTGGCAATTATTGCACCACCAATTATAATAATTGCGGCCGCCGGCGTATTTATCGAACACTTTGATACAATATAAAATAAAGAAAGGACGAACACATGCCATTAAAAAAGAAAACAAATACGAAAAAGATTCTTGTTTTATTGGGACTGATTGTCCTGATTGCATTTATGTTGATGTATTTTGCGCCAACCCAAACACCCATAGAACTTGAATTATACCCATGAACTATATCGACATTTTCTTAGAGGCACTAAGCGCCGAAAAAGGCCGTGGTGAAAAAACTATTGCCAGTTATGCATCTGATTTGAATCACGCAGATGCGGCATTACCAAACGGATTACTGAATGCCTCCGAATCGGATATCCAAAATTATTTATCGGCGTTGCCCGATCGCGCATCCAGTATCGCCCGCAAGGCAAGTGCAATCCGTGGATTTTACAAATTTTTAATGTTGGAAAAAATCATTACCACAAACCCAACAAAAAATATCGAATTACCAAAGCGCGCACGTCCATTACCGAAACTTTTATCGCCCGATGAAATTGGTTTATTGATTTCATCTGCGGGCGACATAAAAACATCGGTTCGTTTGCGTGCAATGATTGAATTGTTATACGCTTCTGGCTTGCGTGTTTCCGAATTATGCGAATTACCAATGACGGGTATTTTGGGCGACCATTTATTAATTCATGGCAAGGGCGCCAAAGAACGCATGGTTCCAATGCACGCCGGTGCAATTGATGCGTTAAACAAATGGCTGACTCTGCGTGATGACCCCGATTCAAAATATGTATTTCCCGGCACCGGCGCATCTGGCCACATAACGCGTGACGGATTTTTCAAGATTTTGAAAAAATGCGCAATGTTGGCTGGGATTGACGAACACCGCGTATCACCCCATGTTTTACGACATTCGTTTGCTTCACATTTATTATCACACGGTGCAAACCTGCGCGCGATACAAACAATGTTGGGCCACGAAGACATATCAACAACACAAATTTATACTCACGTTTTGCCTGAAAAATTACGCGAAACAGTTGAGCAATATCATCCATTATCAAATAAATCAAAGGCGATTAACAAATGATAACAAAATGCGACCATCCGGGATGTACCCGGGCCGGCACATGCCGTGCGCCAAAAAATCGGAACCTAACTGAATACTGGCATTTCTGCACAGAACACGCGGCCGAATACAATAAAAATTGGAATTATTACGCCGATATGACCCCGGACGAGATTGAGGCCGATTGGGAACGCAGTGTCTTTGGCACCCCATTGAAAGATAAAACCAAGGCCAATGCTGACGAGGCTGATTATGTAAAATTCCTAAACGATTTTTTAACCGGCCGCGACACATTCGACAGAACACCACCAAAAAACAAATTACCCACATCTATCAGTGGCGCATTCAAAATATTTGGATTACCACCAACATCTACCTGGCGCGAGGTTGGCGTAAAATATCGTGCTTTGGCGAAAAAATATCACCCTGATACGGCCGAAAACAAAACATCCGCCACAGCCGAATTTACAAAAATCACAACCGCATACAACACATTAAAACAGTATTTTAACAAATAACGAATTCATGTTGCGTGATGCCGCCCCCTGTGCTATGTTTGGGTTCAGGAAAAAGGAAAAATAGGAATAAAAATGTACGATATTATAATTTTGGGCTCAGGCCCTGCGGGATTGACTGCTGCGATATATGCCGCCCGTGCAAACAAAAAAACATTGATAATTGCCGGCGACACTTTGGGTGGCCAAACGGCTGAAATAGCAAACCTGGAAAATTTTCCTGGATACATGGGGTCCGGTATGGACTGGATTCAGACCACATTGAAACAGGCAACCGGATTCGGTGCCGAAATCGTGTACGCATCTGCAACCGATATTAAATGGGACGGCAACTTTACATATACTGTACAATGTGACAACAATAAAACATATACTGCATCTGCAATTATTATGGGCACCGGCGCCCGCGCGCGGCGGCTTGAAATCGATGGTGCACGCGAATTGGTTGGCAATGGTGTTTCATATTGCGCCACATGCGATGGATTTTTCTATACCGGCAAACGCGTATTGGTTATCGGTGGCGGAAACAGCGCATTAAACGACGCCCTGTATTTGGCCGATTTGGCAAGTGACGTAAAAATCATCTATCGCAAATCTGCATTTACCCGGGCCGAAGCTATTATCCGTGACCGCGTGGCTGCGCGTGAAAACATTCACCCAATATTTAATACTGAATTAAAATCAATTCGTAAAAAACCGGATTCTGATTCGGGCGAATTAATCGCAACCACCACAAATGGTGACGAAATCGAATGCGATGGAATATTTGTCGCCATCGGGCACGAGGCTAATACCGATTACCTGGACGAAGGAATCAAACGCGACGATGTTGGACGCATTGTGGCGGACGATTTGCCGGCGGGATTATTTGTTGCAGGCGACGAAAAAAGTGGTATAAAAATGCAGGTGGCCACCGCCGTCGGTTCCGGGTGCAGTGCCGCCATGGACGCAATCGCATACGTGAATACAAAGGGAAACTAAAATGTTGGATATAAAATTTATTCGTGAAAATCCAGATATTGTTAAAAACGCATGCCGCGTTAAAAATTTTCCGGATGTTGTGGACGATTTATTGGCACTGGACATACGCGTTCGCGAATTAAAGACAATAACACAAACCAAAACGGCGGAAAAAAATAAAATAACCCGTGAAATCCCGACCGCATCTGATAAAGCATCATTGGTCGCAAAGTCCAAGGAAATCACCGCCGAAATCGCCGCCGATATGGCCGAATTGGCCGACAAAGAAAACGCATTAAACGATTTAATGCATCGCGTTCCACAAATCCCAAGTACCGACGCCCCGATCGGTGCGGA
The DNA here is from genome assembly GCA_902799285.1 of uncultured Pseudomonadota bacterium. GTDB lineage: Bacteria > Pseudomonadota > Alphaproteobacteria > Rs-D84 > Rs-D84 > Enterousia. The sequence goes on along the minus strand of CADCAA010000002.1, from coordinate 30,931 downwards.
CGATTCTGCAAATGTTGAGGTTCGCCGCGTCGGTACCCCACGCAAATTTGATTTCACCCCACGCACCCAATGGGAATTATTGGATATGAACAATTGGTGGGCACCTGAAAAAATCGCAAACATTTGCGGCACACGCACATATTGTCTGGTTGGCGAGGCCGCCGAACTGGAATTGGCAGTTCAAACATATGTCACACAAAAATTGATTTCCAAAGGATTTACATACATCGAATGTCCATCCATCACAAAGCCACAGACAATCTTTAACGCTGGCCACTTTATGGGTTCCGACCTGAACGTAATGAACGACGATGTATTTATGTTAACCGGCACAGACAGATGCCTGGCCGGTACCGCCGAAATCATTTTAAACTCACTACACTCGGACGAAATCTTATCCGAAGACACGTTACCAATTAAATACGCTGGATTTTCACCATGTTTCCGGCGCGAGGCCGGCGCCGCCGGTCGCGACACGCGCGGTCTGGTGCGTTTTCATCAGTTTAACAAAGTTGAACAATACATATTCTGCAAACCGGAACAATCCGACGAAATGCACGAATTATTGTTAAATAACCTGTGCGAAATTATGGCGGATTTGGAATTACCATACCGGGTTATTGCAAATTCAACCGGCGATATGGGATTCAACAAGGTTAAAATGAACGATGTCGAGGCGTGGTTCCCGTCTGAAAACACATATCGCGAATTGGGATCATGCTCGTCCATTGGCACGTTCCAGGCACGCAGAACAAACACCCGCTATCGTGAAAACGGCACAAATGATGTTAAATTTGTCGCAACATTAAATAATACTGGAATCGCCCTGCCCCGCGCATTGGTGCCAATTATTGAAAACCACCAAAACGCCGACGGCAGTGTCAATATTCCAAAAAAACTCCAACCATTAATGGGCGGCCGAACAAAGATTGGTGGTAAACATTAATAAAAAAACTCCCAAACGGGAGTTTTTTTATTTTTATCTTTTTTTAACCAATTCGGCAACCCGGGCAAAAATATTTTGTTTTGACTGAACCAATTTATACCAATTAGCCAACGCTGTATCCAATTTTGCATCTGGTTTATCATACTGCGCACGAAAATTATAATAGTCAGAAATCGCATGATACGCATCCAAATACGCATAATACATACGAAAATCTTTACCATTTTCTGAAAACCACGTAGGATGTTCCGACAAAAATTTCAATCCCGGCAAAATTTTTGCCTGAACAACCTTGCCGCACACACCTGCAACAAAATCACGTGCACTGATATAAAAATTTTCTCTTGAAACATCATATCTTGTTATCATATCCAACCTCTTTTAATAAAATCATAGACAAAAACACCAAAAAGTCAATCTTTTTAATATAATTTGTTGAATTTTGAAAAATATAGTATAATCTATACACTTATTACGGAAAAATAGGGATAAAAATATGAAAATTCGCAATATTGCAATCATTGCTCACGTGGACCACGGTAAAACAACCCTGGTCGATAATATGTTGAAACAGGCCGGAACATTCCGCGAAAACGAACGGGTCGAAGATCGTGTCATGGACAGTGGCGATATCGAACGCGAACGTGGTATCACCATTTCTGCAAAGCCAACATCTATCCAATGGGGCGAATATAAAATCAATATTGTGGATACACCGGGCCACGCCGATTTTGGTGGCGAAGTTGAACGTATTTTATCCATGGTTGACGGCGTTGTGCTGTTGGTCGACAGTGCCGAAGGCCCCCTGCCCCAAACAAAATTCGTATTATCCAAGGCTTTAAAACTTGGCCTGCGTCCTATTGTTTGCATCAATAAGATTGACCGTGGTGACGCCCGACCCGAAGAAGTCCTGACCGAAACATTTGATTTATTTGATAAATTGGGAGCAACCGACGCGCAATTGGATTTCCCATATTTATACGCGGTTGGTCGTGATGGTTGGGCTGTGCGCGACCTAAACGACATCAATAACCCAAACAAAGATTTGAAACCATTATTCCAATTAATTGTAGACCACGTACCGGCACCCGATTGCAACGGCGATCGTTGCCGTCTGGACGCACCATTTACAATGTTGGCCACAACGTTGGAGGCCGACCCATACGTAGGACGCATTTTAACCGGAAAAATCGAATCCGGTACTGTTCGTGTTGGTCAAACGGTCAAGGCAATAAATATGGCTGGGGATTTGGTCGAAACCGCAAAAATCACAAAAATTATTGAACACGCCGGCGTGAATAAAGTATCACGCGAATCTGCATCGGCTGGCGACATAGTGGTTTTGGCCGGATTCAGTAAGGCCACCGTGGCGGACACGCTTTGCGACCCATCTGTCACTACACCAATTCCGGCAATTCCAATTGACCCACCTACGCTCACGATGACATTTTTCGTAAACACATCGCCATTGGCGGGTAAATCTGGTAAAAAATTGACATCACGTATGATTGGCGAAAGATTATTCCGCGAGGCTGAAACTAACATCGCCCTGCGCGTCACACAAAGCGCGAACAACGAAAGTTTCGAAGTTTCCGGTCGTGGCGAATTACAGTTGGGTATTTTGATTGAAACAATGCGCCGCGAAGGATTCGAACTGTCGGTCAGCCGTCCCCGCGTTATTATGCACACCGGCGACAACGGCGAAAAACTGGAACCAATCGAAGAAGTCGTTATTGATGTTGATGATGAATTCAGTGGTGTTGTTATTGAAAAAATGACCAAGCGCAAGGCAACAATTACCGAAATGAAACCATCTGGCATTGGTAAAACCCGTATCGTATTTTCCGCACCATCGCGCGGACTGATTGGTTATTTATCAGAGTTCCGCACAGACACACGCGGCACCGGTATTATGAACCGTGTATTTGATAAATACGATTTATATCGTGGCCCAATTACACAATATCGCCCTGGCGTACTGGTATCAATGGAGGCAGGCCAAACCACAACATACGCCCTGCACAATTTGGAACCACGCGGCGTCCTGTTCGTTGGTCCCCAGGTCGAGGTTTATTCCGGTATGATTGTTGGCGAACACAGCAAAGAAAACGATATCGAGGTTAACCCAGTCAAAGGGAAACAATTAACCAATGTGCGTTCTGTCACGGCCGATGAAAAATTATTCTTGGCCCCACCACGCAAAATTTCATTAGAAGAAGCATTGTCCTATATCCAAGACGACGAATTAGTAGAGGTGACGCCAAGCACAATTCGCTTGCGCAAGAAAGAACTGGACAGTGGCAAACGCAAAAAAGCATATCGTTTTGCCGAGAGCGACGATTAAAAAAAACGCCCAACACGGGCGTTTTTTTTAACATATACCAAATTTTCCTTTTAACCATCTGCGCCAAACACTACGATTGTACCGTCCCGGTATAAAACACGCAGATATTCTCACAATTTTATGTTTTACCTTTTCCATAAAGTTCGTTCCGTGTAAAGCCTTATACTCCACCAAAGCATTTTCATATTCCGCAAATGCGGCATCATCACGCTCTAAATCTTTTTTGGTTGTTTTGAATCCAAAATCATCAAAGAAACGAATCATATTATCATTTACGCCAATAATTTGCGGTCGACTGAACCCATGACCCGTCCGAACAGTTTCAACCGAAGAATTAATAAACACACTATCCAAATTCCCTGTTTGATTTAATAAATATTGCGTTGGCGCATTATCGTCAAACACAGTATTTCTTTTTATTTGAATCACCGTTCCACCGGGTTTCATAAACAAAGACATATGCAACGCCGTCCCTGCACATCCGGCCAAAACATGCGCTCCACGCATATATGCAATTTGTTCACGCAAAGAAAGTGTTTCAGGATAAATAATTTTGAATCCATTTTTTTCGAAAATCTTTTGCACTTTTTCTTCACCATACGTTTTTCTGGATTGCAATTTAGCACGCGAAACATAAATCTTGTCAAATTTTTTTGGTTTTACAGATTCCGCCATTTTTTGAAACGTTTCACCAAACTTTTTCGATGAAAACACAGGCAAATTAAACCCTTGGTCTGGGACATAGACATTTCTGAACCGTGTTGTTTTTTCCAATATAATAATATTATCGCGCGGAACACCCAACAATTCCAGAAATGTAAACATATATTCCGGCACCGGCTGAATCGATTTATTATTAATCAACACATATTTCATATTTTTATATTTTTTATCCAGCGCAGCATAGGCCCTGTTCATATGTTCTAATAAAAAATGTCCAAACTGGGGATAAACATTACCGACAAAAACCGCATCTGCATCCACATACGGAATATCATTATGATTAAATTTTGGATAAAAATTTCCGTTATTTTTACGCACCTGGGCCGCAGATTTTACAAATTTGAAATTTTCATCAAACACGCCAAATCCACGCAATCCTTCGTTCACAATTATTCCGTTATGATATTGATTGATATACACATCACGCATATATTGATTACGGGTTTGTTTATCAAACCATTTTTGCCATTTTTTATCAGCATAAATTTTCAGTGACATAAGTATTCCCCCATATTTTTATAACAAACAATCCGGTTTTTCTTTGGCAACGCCGGCATAAACACCCGTATATCCATGTATATATGATAATTCAAACATATCAGATACATCGAATTTCATCATCGCCTGGAACACGGCCTGTTCCGTAGAAACGAACCCGTGATTTTTCATTATTTTCCGCACAACCTCGAACCAGTCATAAAATTTATGAACATTTTCCGCGGTCGCCATAATGCTGCATGCCGGCACATCATAGTCTGCATTTATCATTGCGATATTCTGCAAAGATTGCTTTACCAATGCCTGTTTGTTTGCAGGAACAATTTTATGCATTTTGCGACACAATCTGTAAATAAAATTCGGAACAAAATGCGGTCTGGCCTTGCCCAGGGTTTCAGATATTGTGATACGAACGCGTTCCGGTTTGGCCCGTATTGTTCCATCCCAATCCGTCCAAAATCCAACATATTTTTTATTAAACGACCCCGCATCCAGCCACATAAAATATTTTGTTTTAAATTTATTGCGCTTTGCGGCCCATTCCATAACCCATGGTTTTGCCATAATAACCATCAAATAATCAATCCACATTTCCGGCGTTTTATGACGGAAAAAATTTCCAACATTTCCATACATGCCGTGCAAGATTTTCAACCATTCTGATTTTTCGCCCATATGCGGTAATTCAGAAAAATCCATAACCCGCATATCAATTGACTTATCCAAATTATGTTTTTTCAAATATTGTGCAGTTTCAGCATCGCACCACAACGCCACCTTTTTAAAGGTTTCTATCAAATTTTTCAACGAAGGCAGGTAAAATTCCTCGAAAGTCCTGTCCCCTCTTTTTAACGCATTTAACTGACTTTCTTGGGGCATTTTGAACAACATCGTGCAAAACGTTATATCCTTTCTTTTATTATCATATCCTATCATACTTCTTTTTCCTTTGTTGCAAAAACGATATAAATGTTATATATTGGAATTATAAACATATAAAGAAAAATGTCCAACAATAAACGACTTTTCCTATTCGCAGGATACAGCGCAGATAACACGCTGGACGATGCTTTGGTTTATTATATTCGGGAATTGACCAAATGCGGCGATGTGATTTTATGTATGGATTCTGATTGTCCAAAACCCGAACTGGACAGGGTTAAAAAATTCACAATCGCGCGTATAGCCACACGTCATTATGAATACGATTTTGGCTCTTACAAACGCGCATACGAATACGCAAAAAACCATAACATATTGAATAAGTATGACTTTGTATATATGGTAAATGATTCTGTATACGGCCCATTACACAAATTAAAACCAATATTGGAACAAATGGAATCATACAATACCGATACGTGGGGTTTAACCGAAAGTGTCCACACCCACTATTGCCATATTCAATCATGGTTTATCGGTATGCGTAAATCTGTATTTATGGCCGACTGGTTTGATAAATTTATTATGGATGTTAAACAGCAAAAACATAAATACCTGGTCACTGTTTTATACGAAAATCGGTTCACAGATTTGGTTGTAGAACATGGCGGCACATGGCGTTGCCCGTTCAAATGTCCCGGGCGCAGTGTTTATAACAACCCAAAACACTTGTTCAAAATCGGTTGCCCATTTATCAAAAAGATGTCATTTACCCGTCATAATGGCGCGATTGGGTACCAATTAAATTATGTGCTATCGCATTGTGATAAATCGGCCGCGCGCGCAATAAAAAATGCCGCAAACAATGCGTATACACCAAAATATATGTCATGGTTATTAACCAAAAATCCAATTACACCGATATGGCGCGGAATCACATACGCGATTCAAAAGTTAAGGAATAAATAATGAAAAAACAAAAACACATTGCTGTGATAACAATGGCACGTGATGATAAATTCTTTTTATCCCGTTGGATTGCATATTACGGAAAACAATTTGGAACCGAAAATTTATACATATTGCTGGACGGCAACGACCAAACAGCCCCACAAAACCACGGCCATGCGCACATAACAAAATTACCACATAAAAACCTGTCGCGTGCGGCCGGCGATAAATATCGAATTGGGAAACTGTCGGATTTGGCATCTGAATTATTAAAAACTTATGACATAGTTATCGGTTGCGATTCCGATGAATTTTTAATAGTCGACCCCAAATTAAACAAAACATTGGCCGAATATTTATCCGATATAAAAATCAAAACATCTGTATCCGGATTGGGGTTGGATGTTGGCCAAAATTTAACCTGCGAACCAGAATTGGACCAAAACGCACCATTTTTGGAACAGCGGTCTTATGCCCTATTATCGACGCGATACACAAAACCAGTGGTCAAAGTATCTTGCACACCATGGGGCAGCGGATTTCACAGTGTTCGTGGCAAAAATTTCCACATTGATAAAAATTTATATCTTTTGCACTTTGGCGCAATTGATTTGAAAATGTTGGAACAAAAGGCGGCCGCCCGTGGCGCTGATTGGTTGAATCACCTGCGCCGTCGCGGTAATGGCACAATCAACGCCACAACAAATTTGCCTGTGCACGGCGAAAAATGGTTACGCATTGCTCGCGTTATGCAACAAATATTCAGGCCGATTTACGCATTTGATAAACCTGGTATGTTGGGAATTAAACGCGTTGTTAAAATACCGTCGCGTTTCAAAAAATCAGGGATTTAACCTGCCCCATAATTTCATCTTTATCAAAACGATTAAGTCCGCGCGTCGCTGCATTTTTCATCGCACGCACATCAACCCGATTTTCATACACATCAATCATCCGTGCCGCCAATTCCAACGCATTACCCGGTACGAATAAAATCCCCGCACGCCCATCTAATAAAATCTCACGCGGGCCATATTTACAATTCGATGAGATATTGATTGCACCAACAATCTGGGATTCTATCAAAACTGTGGGCAACCCTTCACTATAACTGGACAAAATATTCGCAATCGCGTTTTTCATATATACAAAAGGATTTTTCTGCGCACCCAAAAATATAATATTTTTTGATGACTTCAAATCCTGTGCATAACGTTTAAAAACATCCAATTTATCACCACCACCAACAAAAACCAATTTTACATTTTTATGGTACCGATAAAACGAATCAAACGCATCCATGACGGTTCGAATATCTTTGTCATAACTCATCCGCGCAACACAGCAAAAATATTCACCCATATTCAGGCATTTTTCACGCGCCAATTTTTTAATATTTTGAATATCGATTGGATTATAAATTCGCATAAATTTATCACTGTATTGCGGATATAATTGTTTCAAATCATTTGCACAATCATCGGTCAACACAACAACTTTATCATATATCGGCACACGCTTAATAAATTTGCGTTTTACAAAAACATTCAATCCCGAATGAAACCACGCGATTTTTTTTGCAGATTCTACTTTCCGCAATTCATGCGCAAAACCAAAATCATGATAATCAATGATTGTATCAAATTTTGATAGCAAACGTACCGCACGTCCACGCAAGCAATCACGATACACATCCCGACATAAATGCTTAATCACACGCCACAGAAAAAACCGCGGCATGCGTGTTCCAAAATATTTTGATGGATATAAAACGATTCGTTTTACATTTGGATGCGCACGAAACCAATTGACATAGGTCGGCTCGTTTATATCAACAAATGTCACAACCGTGATATCGAATTTTTTATCCGAAATCAATTGTTCCAACGTCCGAATCAATACAGATTCGACACCACCCAGTTGCATATCACGCAAACAAAATGCGACTTTGATTTTTTTCATATTTTACTTTCCAATAAAATCCAAAATTTTGGTTGCCAATTTGCGACGCGATTTCGGCACAGATTTGAACACACCTAAATCATACAAATCCGTAAACGCCTGACGCGCAGTTGCTAACTCTTCATCGGTTTTCAAATATTTAATTTTACGAAACGCCCAATTTACAAAAAACCACAAAAAGTTTTCCGACCACAATTTCATCTGGTGCGCGGACGCCTGGTCACGGTACAAAACAAAAGAATCCTTGATGCCCGCTATCAAAGACATCATTATCCGTAATTGTTTTGCAGAGAGCACAATTCCACCAAAATTTGGAATATAGTAATATAACGGCAACGGCGCAATTGTCACACGTGGTTGACGCAGCATAACGCGCGACCACCACGGAAAATCTTCGAACAAAATACCCTTGATAAATGGAATATCCGATATTAAATCACGACGATACATATTTTTCCAAACCTGACAATGTTTAATCAGCCATTTGCGATTCGGATTAAACGCGTTATGCGCACTGTCCGTTGCATATTCATAGACATCATTTATAGTACGTGATTTAATTTTATCAATATTGTATTTTTTTCTGATACCAAACGGCACGACATTATCTGTATTAAATCCTAATTTATGATACACCATCAATTGCGGACGATAAAACCGGTCGTATGTAAATGATACAATATCAGACTTATTTTGTTTCGCCAAAGAATATGCGATTTCCATTGTTTGCGGATGAATAAAATCATCACTGTCCAAAAACATAACGTATTCACCCGTGGCTTTTGGCATACCCGCATTTCGTGCATCCGACAAACCGCCATTTTCCTTGTGCACAACAACAAAACGTTTATCTGCCCTGGCATATTCCTCGGCAATTTCGCCGGATTTATCAGGCGACCCGTCATCAACACAAATCGCCTGCCATTCAGCAAAAGTCTGACGTTGAACAGAATCCAAACACCGACGCAGATATTTTTCTACGCCATACATTGGAATAATAATTGATATTTTCGGACGCATATCACACCTCTCGACTTACATTTTGTTTATCATAACATCTGCGAAACTACCCGGCACCGGATTATCAGACCCACGATATGTTGTCTTTTGGAAAAACGCACCACGCGTCACATCGTCAAAAGTTTTTTGGTCAAACGGTTTATCTTGATACGCCCACCATAATGCATGTGTCGGATCCTGGGCCACATGTGGCATTTTTTCAAAATATTTTTTGGCCCGCGCATCATTTTCAACCAAAGTTTTGAATAACAATTGATGCATAAAATAATCAAAAGTATGATTTTCATGCATCCAATAATCCAAAATCATCGCACGCCACGCCGCCAACAAAAACGCCCCGCGACGCGCACGAATAAAACAATTTTGACAAAAACTATACGGACTGCCCCCTATATTATAATTATCACCGGTTAAATACATAAAGTAATCTTGGGCCTCTATCCAATCTGGAATTGGTGCTGTCACAAACCCAGTTGAATCCAGCCAATATCCCCCATAACGATACAACAATTCAACACGACAAATATCAGCGAAATGCGCATGTCCAATTTTACCCGCCCTATATTTATCAATAATTTCCTGGGGCAACGATATATAATCAAAAACACTTTTCGCATCCAACACAACCAACTCTTGCTTGCAATGACGACGCACACTGCGAAAACATGCCCGAACCAAAGCCGGCGCATTTTCTTCGCCTTGCAACCACAATGTCCAAATTTTATCGTGCGCATCGTCTTTGACGACTTCAACCTCTGGCACAGATTTTACCGCCGGCAAATACCGTTTAAAATAATTTGATACAATCCGCGCGGTGGCATCCGTCCGCACCTTTCTACGCGCAACCCTATCAAAAAAATGCCAATTCAAAATATGCGCAACCAACACCAATTTTGATGTTGCAAAAAATCGTGCAATATTCATTTTTTATCCTTTTGATTTTAATGAAAAGCGACGCAAACCTGCGCCGCCTGTCCATTATTCTTCCACCGGCCCCATATCTTCGTCATCGTCGGATGGTCCCGTTGTCATTTCTTCGGCAATACCCGATGCACGCGCCATAATTTTATCCAACAACTCTTTCTGAACATCTTCGTGTTCTTTCAACCATTGACGTGCATTAGCCTCGCCCTGACCCATACGTTCGTTATTATAAGAATAGAATGACCCGGCCTTTTCAATCAAATCGTATTTAACACCCATATCCAGAATTTCAGATATACGGGAAATCCCCTCGCCATACATAATTTTGAAATCAACAGTCCGGAAAGGTGGCGCAACTTTGTTTTTGACAACCTTGACACGTGTTTCGTTTCCGATGACATTTTCTTTATCCTTGATTGCGCCCGTGCGACGAATATCCAAACGCACCGACGCATAGAACTTTAACGCATTACCACCAGATGTAGTTTCCGGATTTCCAAACATAACACCAATTTTCATACGAATTTGATTGATGAAAATCAAAAGTGTATTACTGCGCGACACAGAACCCGCCAACTTTTTCAATGATTGCGACATCAAACGCGCGGTTGTTCCAACAAACGAATCGCCAATATTACCCTCTAATTCCGCCTTGGGCACCAGAGCCGCCACCGAATCAATCACGACGACATCAACCGCCCCAGATTTAATCAGTGTATCCGCGATTTCCAACGCCTGTTCCCCAGAATCCGGTTGTGAAATAATCAATTCTGAAACATTACAACCCAATTTTTTAGCATATGATGGGTCCAGCGCATTTTCCGCATCAATATACGCACATGTACCACCTTTTTTCTGAGCCTCGGCCACGGCATGCAATGCCAATGTTGTTTTACCCGAACTTTCCGGGCCATAAATTTCAACAATACGACCACGCGGATAACCACCAATCCCCAGCGCAATATCCAACCCCAGTGAACCGGATGATATCGCCTCGATATTCTGTTGGGACCCGTCGCCCATTTTCATAATTGCTTCTTTACCAAATTGTTTTTGGATTTGTGCCAATGCAGATTCCAAAGCCGGATTTTTTGCCGGCGCCGCATTTACATCTTTTTCTTTCTTTGCCATAAGATTTCCCCTTTATTTATCAACCAAATCATACACGGAAAAAAACCCATTTGCAAGCCCAGAAAAAAGAGAAAAAAAGCTAAAACTAAATATCGAAATAGAACGCGGTAGATGCGACGATTCCGGCGAGCGTAGTGTACAATCGGCTACATGAGCGAGCCGGAATCAAGCAGATACCCGTTATATTTCGATATCATTTCTTTGCTAGAAGAAATAGAGTTATAACACTAACCCCCACCGACACAAACCACACGGCCGACGTCGTCCCAAAGATTGCTATAAACGCCGCGCCCAAGATTGGCGCAACAACCTTTGGGAAAAAAGATGTTGTTTTGAACACACCATAAAAACGGGACTGTTCATTTTTCTGGGTATTATCAAAGAATAACAAATCGTGCACAGGTTCCATAAACGCGCCTGAAATTTGCCACAACACAAATATACCCAACAACCACCAACCAGACAATATCGTGGCCAGTGTTGCAAACACTGCAAATGACCCCATACCAATCACCATCAAAGGTCTGTATCCGATTTTTTTTACCCAATTACCTATAAACAAATCAAATATAATATACGGCAAAATCCCCAGGGTCAAAACCCAACCCAAAATATTTGCAGAGAACCCCTGCTCTATCACAACAATCGGCACATACAATGTCCGCATGGCTGCCAACGCATAAAAACCAAAGTTCACAAAATACGCACGTGGCATACCCTTATGTCGGAAAAACACAAGAGTATTTATCCACAAAGATTTAATTGTTCGCCGTGGATTAACGCGTTTAATGACTTTATCTTGCTGAACAATTCCAAAACGCTTAAAGAACAACAATCCACCAGCATAAATCATAGCCGCCGCCAAAAAAGGAATACGATAATTACCAAACCAAGCCGCCATATTCAACGCAAACAACGGTGCGACCAACGCCCCAATATTGACCCAGAAATAATAACGCGCATTTAACTTTGCCATACCAATATTTTTAGAAAAATCCGCCATAAATAATGGAATCAAAATAGAAATTATTGTTGTCCCAACGCCCGACGCATAATCTAACGCCACAAATGTTCCGGGTTTAACCGAAAAACTCATCATTGCATAGCAAGCAACCACCAACAAAAAAGCACCAATCATCAAACGTGCCTTGGAAAACCAACGCAGTAATTCTTTGGAAAATATACCAACAACCATACAAAACACAGAATACAACGCGACATACACACCAACGACCGACGAAGCCAATTTTTCATTGCCAAATATCCCTGTAAAAATACCCAATATCACCAAAGAATAAACCGCATTATAAACGCCCGACGCAAACCCAGTAAACAGCCCCAGGTTCGAAAACGAGTACCCCGTCACATTATCATTTATTGAAATGTATTTATCCTTGGCCAAAATTCTCTCCCGTTATTAAATCGCGGATATAATTATACCATAATTTTAACGACAAAACAAACCGCCCTTTTTTCTTAAAAAGGGCGGCTTATAAAATACAATAAAAAACAATTTATTGATTTGCAGGTTTTTGTTGTTGTGCAGCATTTTTCTTTTGTTCATACAGCGCCTCGAAATCCACGGGCTGCATAGTAAATGCCGGGAACCCAGATTCCGATGTCAAACGTGTCACCAATGCACGCAACGATGGGAACAACATATGCGGCACGTCAATCAATAAAGTACGCTTTTTAACTTCTTCATCTTTTTCTTCTTCCATTTGCACCAACCCAGAATAAGTTGTTTCGATTAAAAAGATAGACTTATTATCCTTATCCAACTTTGAATGCACCTTGGTCACCAAATCAACCATAAAGACATTATTTTCGGCACCTTTAATCTGAATATCGATATTGATTTCGATTTTAGCCTGACCATTATCCTGATTAAAGAACAATTCTGGAACATTTGGGCTTTCGAACGATATATCTTTCAAGAATTGCGTAATAATTTTAAATTGTGACATGCGATTTGCTCCTTTTTTTTTAGTCGCTTTTATGATAATATAGCATTAGAAAAAGATTTTACAAGTAGCGGGGGATAAAAATATGTTTCAATTAAAAAAACTGCGGTTTTCTGGGATTATTATGGGATTGTTTTTGGCGTTTTCCCTGACATCATGCGACATATCGACCCCAACACACACCGGAAATAATGCGGTGGCGCCGCGTTCAAATCTGAAACCGGTGCCATTTTCTAAACTGCCCGGTTGGCAACAGGACGATGTCCGCTATGCCCTGCAAGCATTTCGTAATTCATGCCGTGCCAAATTGCAATATACCGGTCGTGTAATACCGGATGCGGCCTTGGTCCGCGAAAAATGTAATATGTTGCCCGGCGCGGGCGCGGACGCCGCAACAATCAGAAATTGGTTTGAATCACATTTCCAAGCATACCAGGTTTACGATGATTCCGGCAAAACACGCGGCACATACACCGGATATTATTCACCAACAATTCCCGCATGCCGGACCAAAACGGCGCAATGCAACGAACCATTGATGGCGGCACCATCGAATTCATCACAATATAAAAATGTCCCAAAAAAGAAAATTGTTGAAAACAAAATCGGGCGCGTACTGTATTGGGCAAACATAGTTGATGTCCAAAACATACAAATCCAGGGCAGCGGACTGTTAAAACTGGAAAATGGAGAAATGGTCAAATTAAACTTTGGCGGCACAAACGATATGAAATTCAAATCAATCGGCGAACAATTGCGTCAACGTGGCATAAAACCAGATGGCGGATACAGTGCCGACGCCGTATGGAAATACCTAAAAAAGAAACCCGCCCTAGCGCGCGAGGTTATTTATAACAACCCGCGTTATGTATATTTTACCGAGGCTGAATCCAAAAGCGTAATTGGAAAACTGGGAACACCATTATCTAAAATCCGCAGCATTGCCGTCGACGACAGCATCTATACCGTTGGTATGCCGGTATACATAAACACCAATTTATCAGACGGTCGCAAATTCCAAAGATTAATGATTGCCCAAGACACAGGCAGTGCAATCCGTGGTTGGATACGCGCAGACATATTCTTTGGCTCAGGCGATGACGCATACAAATACGCACACGGCCAACACGCAACCGGCGAAATGTTTATATTATTGCCACGGGAATATACAAATGCCAAATCAAAATAAGTTATCGGAAAATATCGCGACACGTATAAAACGCCCAACAACAATCGCGGGGGTATTCGGCGGACTGTTTCAAATGTGGGGCCGTCGCGCATCGGATGCCGACCTGGCCGAACGTTGGTCTGAAATTATGGGCGACGATATTGCAAGTATTGCAAAATTGGTCGCAATAAAAAAAACAATTGGAAATAAATATAGTGTTATTATAAAACCCGCCAACCCGGCATTGGCCCTGCAATTATCATATGCCCAAGATGAAATCCTGCGCCGCATAAATAAATACTTTGGCTATGACGCAATATCCAAAATAACATTCAGAAAATGATTCCCCTCCCATCGGGCCCCGCGAAATTGCAAAATTTCATGGGTGGGAACGAAGGGGTGGATGTGCAGCGTAAGCGAAACAGACGGGGTAATTGTGACACCCATTTCCATAACCTCCAAAAAATTTTGCAATTTTTTGGAACCCGATTGAAGTGGGATAAAAAACACCCGCCGGATTGGCGGGGGTAAAAATTGAACAAAACAAATTTAATTATCTATTTGCCCGACGTTCCTCGGCCTTTTGTTGATTAATCAAATTATTCAATTGAGTGATACCACCACTTATCGGCTGCAAAGCTTCCTTTTTCTTGCTCTTAACCACCGATTCATTTTCACATTCATTATAAAATGTGAACTTTGGGGTCATATTTGTTGTTGTCGCGACAACCGGAATTGAATAATATAACACCTTGCAATCCTTGACAATTTGTTTTACAACATCATTTCTCAAATTACCTTTATCAACAAAAGTTTTCAATTTCGAATAATTTGAACGCAAACACGACAAAGCCTCCTCGGGGTCTTTGCCCGAACAATCGCTGTATTCCACTTTATCACTGCCACCGTCAGCATCACTGCCACTGCCCGATGCGCCGGCAACCTGCAACGATGCCTTTAACGCAGATTTTTCCAACTGAATCTTTAACCGTTTAATCATAGATTCAATCATATTATATTGCTTGTACATTTGTTGTGCTATAACGGTCGATTTCAAAGCGATATTTTCCTGCATTTCACTTTTAACATCTTCATCAGTTGGATTTACAGTTTCACCAATATTATACGCATGCACACTGCACAATCCATACACAGGATCGATATACGAACTATCCTCGTCTTCACAAGACTTATTGCAATTTTCACCTTGCTTTTCGCAACATTTATTCGTTGGCACAGTACGCGAACTTGTCGCTTTTCTCAAAGTATCATTATCTTTTTTACAATACTTTTCAACCGTGTTTTTTACATTATCCCTTTCTTCCTTTGAAAAACTATTCGGTGCATCTTGACTGATTAAATATTCTAAAATATCAATACTGACCCCGCCCTTTCTGGCACTGGCGCGACGACGGAATATACCACTGTTTATAATATCACTGGCACAACCGATACGAATTATCCCGGTCGAACTACTATCAGGATTCAGCATTTTTTCCTGGATTTTATCATACCCATCCGCATCGTTATAAATTTTATTTACCCTGCAAGTCGACATGTTTTCTGGTGGAATAACCTGCCCAGGAAAACAAGTTTCTTCTTTCAAAATTCCACTAACACCCTTAACACTTTTATACGTATTCTCACCACTCTTTATACAATTTGCAGGTTCATTATAAAATGTACAATTACCAGACGTACAAACATTAATTTGCATTACAGAATCATGATAAACAGGAAATGTTTCACCATCATACGTACAAATATATTCTGCCCAACGATTGCAAGAACCGCTCAGCATCATATAAATATCACTCATATCGACACCAACAGTCTGGGCCTTGATCAACGCGTCTTCTAAATTTTCAACCAGCGCATCATACGGGTCAAAAAATTTCATCGCCAAATCTTTGAATTTTTTCACGCGCTTTGGCCCGGTACAGTTATCGCCATTAATTTCATTACAACCCGCATAACGGAACGCATCCCGCATAGTCGTTTTTAATTTATCCAAACTTTGGTCAACACCCTCCATACTGGACATAATTTGACCGGTGATTGTTGCACGCGTAATAACATCATCAGAAACCCCAGATTTTGCCGCCGCCGTCTGCGTCACGGTCAATCCCGTATCCGGATTCGCAACCGACGCCTGTTGTTGTGTTGCCACTGTCGCGGCCGCAGTTGCCGCCTCTTGTGATGCACGTTGACTTTCCTCTAATGCACTTTGCAGGGACGCCATTTGCTGATTATTTTGTTGTTGCATCTGTATCATCTGCTGTTGCATTTGCGCCATCTGTTGCTGCATCGCCGCAGAATTTTGTTCCGCCGCACTTTGCGCCGCCGCGGCCTGGGCCTGAGCCTCTGCCACCGCCGACGATGACGACGACACCAACTGTGCCGCGATATAGTCCACCAAATCATCACCATGCTTTTTGCATGTCGTATTAGATTTCACACAACCGGAAACTATTGATTTTGCAACATCCACATCCGCGCAACCACCACCCGAACATTTTGGCTTTGCACAACGTAAAATTATCGCCTCGCAATTACCGAAATCGGCCTTGGCCGTCACCGTATTCGACCGCGGATTCATTGCATTATTCCATTGATTATTGATGTATGATTCCGACGCGCCATTATACCCGGTTAAATTATTTCCGGCGGTCGTCGCCACAGGCGCCGCCACCACATGTGCGGGCGCAAAAGCAAACACAGCCAATAAAAACTTTGCTATTTTTTTCATACTCTCTCTTGTTTTATAATTTTATCACAAAACATAAATAAAGGAAAGAACAAAATTATAATGCATTATTTGAACTTTGAACATTGCTTGTCCCACGAAGTTTTAACAAAGTGGGAAATTTTGCCATATTCGCATGCGTCATAGCAAT
Organism: uncultured Pseudomonadota bacterium; assembly: GCA_902799285.1. Taxonomy (GTDB): domain Bacteria; phylum Pseudomonadota; class Alphaproteobacteria; order Rs-D84; family Rs-D84; genus Enterousia. The sequence goes on along the minus strand of CADCAA010000002.1, from coordinate 13,521 downwards.
TGCAATTGCATCGCTTTCGTCCGGTGTTTTTGGTTTTGCCGCCGGCAATAAAATTTTCAGCATTTTATAAATCTGTTCTTTATCGGCATGCCCTGCCCCGGTCAGTGCTTTTTTAATAATATTTGCCTCGTACTCAAACACTGGAATATCATTATGCGCCACCGCAACAATCGCGGCCGCACGTGCATGCCCCAGAATCAAAGTCGTTTTTGGATTTTTATTAGAAAATATAATTTCAATGCTGCACACATCCGGCCGAAAATTTTCGCACAAATCAGACACACCACGAAAAATAAAATCCAACCGCTCCGGCAACGGCAATTTTGCCGGCGGTAAAATCACCCCACTGGCCACATAGTGCCGTGATGGGCCATCACTATCGATAATCGCCCAACCCGTATGCAACAATCCCGGATCAATTCCTAATATTCTCATGATTTAATTATACACCAAATTCAAATTATTTTCAGCATCTTAATTTTTGATATTCAGACAATATTTTATTTTGCAAATCAATCGAACCGGCCTTGGCTTTTGTATATTCAATCATCTTTTGTTCTTGGGTTTTATCCATGTTATATATCATATACAAAACATTTGCAGACAATTTTAATTTCAAACCATATCTTTCACAGAATTCTATTTGAAATTTCAATGCCCGCGAAGCCAAAGAAGACACAGGATAACTATATTCCAAACCATTTTTGCCGTAAATAACCCTTTGCAAATCTATTGTTTTACTTAAAATAAAATTATAAAAATGCAATGTCGCATAAATCCGTTTTTCGTAATGCGAATAATAAATTGCATTACAATTAAAATCAAATATATCACAAACAAGCAAATCTGGATTATCCAGATAATATTGAAACACATCAATCACACCAAAATTTTTTGTTTGTAATTTTATACCACCCAAAGAATTCTGCCGCATAAATGTTATATTTGGATTACGAGTAAAATCTTGTTTTTTTGACAAAATAACATCAATATCTTTGGAATCATAATTTCCTGAAAACAATTCATTCAAAACTCTGTCCCGAACAGACCCACCAACAAAAAACAATTTTGTTCCTGATGACAATTTCAACTCGTCAACCACAGCATCAGCCACTGGGGCAATTTTATCCCTTGTTTTCTTAATCGCTGCATCAATATCATTTATACAATACACCATACAAAAAATCACTAGTCAGATGAGCCGCACAGATGCGAAGTTATTTGTAAATAATTAATAAAAAAATAAATTAGAATGAGATAAATGCGCTGATTCCGGCGAGTGCAGTGTACAAAAATAAAAAGAGAACGGCACAGATGCGAAGTTATTTGTAAGCGCCGTGTACAAACGCTACACAAGCGAACAAATAACAAGCAGATGTACCGTTATATTTTTATTTTACTTACGCGGCGGCCGTGAACACCTTCTGCACATCATCATTCGCATCCAGCGCATCAACCAACTTTTCGATTTTTGCATATGCTTCGTCATCTAAATCCATTGGCATATTTGGAACCCATGTCAATTCTGCGCTTTCTGGTTCACCCAATTTATCCGCCAAAGCCTTTTGCACATTCATAAAATTATCAGGCTTTGTTGTAATGATAAATCCTTCGTCCGATGTTTCCAGGTTATCTGCATCAACCTCCATCACCAATTCCATCATTTCATCTTCGGTTTTACCAATCGACGCCGGATACATAATTTGCCCAGCATGCGTGAACATAAACACGACAGAGCCTTCTTCGCCCATATTGCCACCATTTTTGGCAAAGATATTGCGAACCTCGGGCACTGTTCTGCGTGGATTATCGGTCAAAGCCTCAACAATAACGGGCACCGCACCCGGGCCATATCCTTCGTACCGCACAGCCACAAAGTTTTCGGTATTAGAACCCGATGCTTTATCAATCGCGCGTTTAATATTATCATTTGGCATAGAATTCTTGCGCGCCTGCAAAATAGCCAAACGCAACCGCGGATTATTGTCGGGGTTTTTATCGCCCAGTTTCGCCGCCATTGTTATTTCACGCGCCAACTTTGTAAAAAGTCCACTGCGCGCCGCATCCGCCAAGCCTTTCTTGTGTTGGATGTTATGCCATTTACTGTGTCCACTCATATTTGACCTTTTGATTTAATTAGATTAAAATACGGGTAAAAGGATAACAAATGATTGGCAAATTGCAAGGAATTGTTGATTATATTGGGGACGGTTTTGTAATTATTATGGCCGGCCCGGTTGGGTATAAAGTATACACCCCAGATTATCTGACTTTGAAATCAACGGTCAGCCTGTGGATAGAAACCGTTGTCCGCGAAGATTCTATCCGTCTGTTTGGATTTGAAAGTATGGCTGGACAAAATTTATTCAATCAATTAACAACCGTATCCGGCGTCGGACCAAAGGTTGCCATGGCAATTATGTCATCAATTAAAATTGATACATTGATGCAGGCAATCGCAACTGGGGACGCAAAAACAATCGCAACCGCCCCAGGTGTCGGTAAAAAGGTTGCCGAAAAAATCATTGTTGAATTAAAGAACAAAATGGGCGGCGCATCATTTGATTTTGGTGGTGACGATACTGCGAACGGTGCCCTGCCTGACTTATTGTCCGCACTGGAATCATTGGGTTATCGCAGATTAGACATTATCGATATGGCGCAAAAATTGGTGGCCGCAAACCCAGATATGGACGTCACAAAACTGGTGCCAATGGCATTAAAAGAAATCAGTAAAGGCGCATAAAAATGAATAACACCGATACAATTTTTGCACTCAGTTCAGGCTTTGGAAAATCCGGCGTCGGGGTCATCCGCATTTCCGGCGATAACTTACATGACTTTTTTGCAAAAATCTTGGGACGCAAAAAATTTGATGCGCGACACGCATACTTTTGCAACCTGCGCGATGAAAATGGCGATTTAATCGACCAATGTATCGCAATTTATTTTGCCACACCAAATTCTTTCACTGGCACCGACGTAATCGAAATTCACAGCCACGGTGCCCCGGCGGTTGTGAACAAAATCTTTGCATTTTTATCCGCACAAAATATGCGTATGGCCGAACCCGGTGAATTTTCACGTCGCGCATTTTTGAACGGCAAAATGAACCTGTCGGATGTCGATGGATTGGCCGCATTGTTGGACGCACAAACAGATAAACAAAGACAATTTGCATTAAAATCTATGTTGGGCCGCGACAGTGAAAAATATAACGATTGGCGCGAACAGATGGTTGAAATCGCCGCATACGCCGCCGCCATTTTGGACTATGACGCGGACGATTTACCAAAAAACATATCTGAAAAAATACTCGCTAAAACCAAAGAATTATTTTCAGAAATCAACACATCACTTTCACAATACAATATATCGCGCGCAATCACACATGGATTCAATATTGTATTGGTTGGCGAAACAAATGTCGGCAAATCATCAATCTTTAATCGACTGGTGGGACACAACCGTGCCATCGTATCGGACATCGCCGGCACAACCCGCGATGTGGTCAGCGCACAAATCGACATTGATGGATATTTGGTAAATTTATCGGATACGGCGGGCCTGCGCGACACGGACGACAAAATCGAAAAAATCGGAATCGACCGCACACGCGCAGAAACCGAAAACGCAGATTTGATTTTGCACATTTTCTGTGACAATACCGATATCGCAACCGATAACAAAACAATAATTGTTATCAACAAATCTGACAAAATTAAAACCCGCAAAAACAAAAACGCAATTTATACATCTGCCGAAACCGGCGACGGTATTGACACCCTGCTTTCGGCCATCCGCGAAAAAATGCACAGCATGCTGGACAACACGGAAAACGCACTTGTCCTGAACGCGCGCACATATAAATTGCTGACCGACACAAAATATGAATTAGAAAACGCGATACAAAAATTCGACGGCAATTATGACATATTTGCCGAACATGTCCGCACGGCCGCCGACAATATTGGAAAAATACTTGGCACCATTACCGCCAACGACATAATGGACGCAACATTTTCACAATTGTGTTTGGGGAAATGACGATTTTCGTTATTGCGCGTTGAAAACGCACAATTAAGAAAATCGATCATCGCGCCGTAGCATCGTTCGTTATCTTGAACCCAACACCCCGTCCTTACCGGCGAAGGCGGATAAAAAACCGCCCATTTGGGCGGTTTTTTTATTTATATTTCGATATATTTTCCGTCGATAAGGTTTTGACGAACCACATGATGCTTAATCTTCTGTGTCGACGTCATCGGCAAATCGTCCGTCGTCATCGCAAAATGCGTCACCCATTTATATTGCGCAACACGCTTGTTCATTTCAGCAACAGATTTAGCCAAACGTTCTGCGGTCATATCTGGCTCTACACTGAAAACACCATAGGCCACGGTTTTACCACCAACCACATGTTCAAACACAGCGACATTTTTAACACCAGGGATATCCATAAACAACGCTTCTAATTCATCTGGATATACGTTTTTCCCACTATCCAAAACAATAACCTGTTTTTTACGTCCGGCAAAATGTAATTCGCCATTTTTATCCATATACACCAAATCACCAGTCTTGAAAAATCCACGTTCATCAAAACATTCTTTATTCGCCTCGGGATTATTCATATAACCACTAAACACCTGATGACCACGCACCCACAGCATTCCAATACCATCGGTATCTTTTTCACGAATTTCACATTCGTTGTTTCCCAATGGTTTACCAAACGCAAAAGGAACGCGTTTTTTCAGCGGACGCGAACCACAAAACGGTCCAACGGTTTCGGTCATACCATAACCTTGGATAAACGCAATGCCCAGGTTGTTATAAAAAGTTTCCACTTCGGGCTTGGTTGCAGCACCACCCGCAATCAAGAGTTCCACACGACCACCAAATATGGCCTTGATAGTATTTTGAATTTTGCGAACAATAAATCCCAAACCAATTTTGCGCAACCAAACCTGGTTCTTTAATACAAACGACACCAGCCACCATTTTTTCTGGGCCTTAATCTCTTCGATAATTTTTTTACGAAATAATTCCCACATTTTTGGCACAGACGGAATCACATGTGGTTTGAATTCTTTGAAATCCGCCAATATCAGTTTTGGATTAATTGACGGCTGTAATAAAATTCCCATTTGAAAATGCAAAGGCGCCAAAAACCCAGCCGCAAAACCAAATATATGATACAGCGGCAAGAATCCGTATAATATACCACCGGGTTTAAACCACTCGTTAAAATCATCAAAAGAATTCGCGCACTCTATCAAATTAAAATGCGTAAGCGGTACAATTTTAGGTGTACCCGTCGAACCCGATGTAAATGACAAAGTCGCAATATCATTTGCGTCCAATGGATACGGCATTAAATCAGCGTCCACATCCGCATCCGGCGTTTGAATATCAAAGAATTTGAATCCACGCGCATCATAGAAAAACGATTTTTCCGCCACAACAAATTCACAGCAAGTAAGACGTGTCATATTATCATATTCGGTCTGGGTCAAATTAGTATCCAACAACAACACACGTCCACCCAAATACCAAATCGCAAACAGCGTCACAATAAATTCAGGAATATTATGTGATAATACACCAATTGTTTGCCCGGGCACAACACCGGCATTTTTCAATGTAGTTGCACGCGCCCGAACCAATTTTGGAAAATCCGCAAATGTAATTTTTTCACGAACCAGGAAAAGTGTCGTTGGACACTTTTCCATTGTTTGTTCAAAAAATTGATACATATTCATGGTTAAATACCCTTTTCAGTATATTTACCATCAATCAAATACTGACGCACAACATGATGTTTAATCTTTTGTGTGCTGGTCACAGGTAAATCATCGGTTGTAATTGCAAAGTGGGTCACCCATTTATATGACGCAACCTTTTTGTTTCTTTGCGCAACACCTTCGCCGATTTGTTCCAAAGTCACACCATCTTCTACACTAAATACAGCATATGCAACAGTTTTACCTTTGACCTCGTGCTCAAACACGGCGACATTACGGACACCTGGAATATCCAAGAACAATGCCTCCAACTCATCAGGATAAACATTTTTTCCACTATCCAAAACAATGACCTGCTTTTTACGTCCGGCAAAATGGTATTCGCCATTTTTATCCTTTGACACCAAATCACCAGTGCAGAAAAATCCGTTTTTATCAAAGCACTCTTTATTAGCCTCGTCATTATTCAGATAACCACTAAACACCTGATTACCTTTGACCCACAACATACCGACACCATTTTCATCTGGATTACGGATTTCACATTGTGTATCACCCATTGGTGCACCAAACGCATACGGAACACGTTTTTTTAATGGCTTTGAACAACAAACCGGCCCTACAACTTCGGTCATACCATAACCTTGGACAAACGCCATACCCAATTGAGTATAGAATTTTTCAACCTCTGGCTTGGTTGCGGCACCACCGGCCACCAACAAACGCGCACGACCACCAAAGACCGAACGTATCTGACCCAAAACTTTATCGACCAATTTACCCAATCCAATCATACGCAAACCTGCCTGATGATTCATAATAAATGATACCAACCACCATTTTTTCTTATCACGTATGCCATCAATAATTTTTTTACGGAAAATTTCCCACAATTTTGGAACCGCCGGAATAACCTGGGGTTTAAATTGTGCAAAATCCGCCATAATAACCTTTGGATTGATTGTTGATTGCAACAAAATTCCCATACCAAAATGCAAAGGCGCCAAAAATCCAACAGCAAATCCAAACACATGATACAATGGTAAAAATCCATAGAATATTTCACCCGGCTTTAACCACTGATTCAAATATTCCAAATTATCAGAACAAGAAACCAAGTTGAAATGCGTCAACGGCACAATCTTTGGCACACCCGTAGACCCCGATGTAAACGACATTGTCGCAATATCAGAATCTTTTAATTTATACGGTTTTAATGATGCACCATCATCTTTATCCTTGGATTCAATATCCACAAATTTGAAACCTTTGGCTTTATAAAAGAAAGACTTTTCCGCGACAACCAATTTACAATTTGTGCGTTCTGTCATATTATCATATTCAACCGGGGTTAAATTTGTATCCAATAATAACACAGTCCCCCCAACATACCAAATTGCAAACAAAGTATAAACAAATTCAGGTATATTATGTGATAACAAACCAACCACATCACCATGCTTTACACCCGCCGCAATCAATGACGCCGCACGCGCCTTGATATACTTTGGCAATTCAGCAAATGTGATATTTTCACGAACCAAGAAAACCGTATCAGGATTTCTGGTTATATTTTTTTCCAATAATTCAATCATTGTCATTTTATATGTCCTTATCATAAATTATTCATGTTTCATAGGATATTTACCATCAATCAAATTCTGACGCACAATATGATGCTTGATTTTTTGGGTACTGGTCATCGGCAAATCATCTGTCGTCATCGCAAAGTGGGTCACCCATTTATACGACGCAACTTTCTTATTCGCCTCGGCCACCGCAGCCGCCAATTTATCCATAGTCATATCCGCATCAACACTGAACACACCATATGCGACCGTTTTATCCTTAACCTTGTGTTCAAACACAGCGACATTTTTAACGCCGGGTATATCCAAAAACAACGCTTCCAGTTCATCCGGATAAACATTTTTGCCACTATCCAAAACAATCACTTGTTTTTTACGTCCGGCAAAATGTATTTCCCCGTTTTTGTCCATATACACCATATCCCCAGTATTAAAGAAACCGTTTTTATCAAACGCCTCTTTGTTTGCGGCATCATTATTCAAATACCCACCAAACACCTGATGACCACGCAACCACAGAACGCCAATTCCATTTTCATCTTTGTCACGGATTTCGCATTCGTTATTGGTCGTGGGCGCACCCACCGAAAAAGCCATACGCTTTTTATTTGGTTTTGAAATACAGATTGGCCCAACGGTTTCCGTCAAACCATATCCTTGAATAAATGCCAACCCCAGGCTTTCATAGAAAGTTTCAACCTCTGGCTTGGTTGCGGCACCACCTGCAATCAACAAACGCACACGTCCACCGAAAATATCCAAAATTGGTTCTTGGACTTTGCGAACAAAGAATCCCAAGCCCATGTCCGTAATACGTTCACGATTACGCAAAATAAATTCGACAATACGCCATTTTTTTTGCGCCTTTAACGTATCCATAATTTTATTTCTGAATAATTCCCACAAACGCGGCACAGCCGGAATAACATGTGGACGAAACTTTTTGAAATCATCCATAATGTATTTCGGATTGACGGTTGGTTGCAAAACAATACCCGCCCCAAAGTGCACAGTTGCCAAAATCCCGATGGAAAAACCAAATATATGATACAGTGGCAAAAATCCATACATGATATCACCCGAACCAAAATATTCAGCCATATCTTCCAAAGAATTTGCACATTCAGTCAAATTATAATGTGTCAACGGCACGACTTTTGGACTGCCTGTTGAACCAGATGTAAAGGACAACGTCGCAATATCGCTATCTTTCAGATTATATGGGCGCAACATTGGATTAGGATTACCGTCATGTGCGGTAATATCTATAAATTTAAACTTGTCCGTTTTATAGAAAAAAGACGATTCCGCGCAAACGAATTTGCATCCGGCAACGACCGCCATATTATCATACTCAAACGGGGTTAAATTTGTATCCAGCATTAACGCAGTTGCACCGATATACCATATCGCAAACAGTGTCAGCGGAAATTGAGGAATATTATGTGATAACACACCAACGACATCACCGGCGTTTACGCCGTGCTCCATCAGTGTGACCGCGCGTGCTTTTACCATTTCCATAAACGCAGAATACGTAATCCCTTCACGCACCAGAAACAGATTCTCGGGCCATTGTTGGACCGCCGTTTCTAACATAGTATTCATACTCATAGTAAATTTCCTTGTATTTTTTATATTGGACGGGGTATATTATACTCACGAATAAAAGGAAAATCAAATATGAAAATACTAACACTGAACATTAATTCCATACGCGCCCATATTGAAAGTTTTATCGACATTTTGCGCACCGGCGAATACGATACAATCTTGGTCCAGGAATTAAAGGTCGATAATGCAAACTTTCCATTTATGTTGTTTGAAGAATTTGGCTATAACATACGGATTTTTGGACAAAAATCTTGGAACGGCGTCGCGGTATTTTCGAAATATTCTGTGGAAGATGTATCTTTTGGTATTCCAAATTACCCGGATATAAATTCCCGTGTTATTGAATGTGTAATTGATGGCCGTATTCGCATAATAAATACATATATGCCAAACGGTGACAATATTGAATCACCAAAATTTGCGTATAAATTGGAATGGATGCATGCATTTACAAAACATATTGCACAATACCTGGATTCACCAGAATGTGTTATCATCGCCGGGGACTTTAATGTTGCGATAACCGACCGCGATATATGGAATCCAAAAAATTATATTGGTTCATCCATTTCTGCACCGGCGGCGCGCGAAATTATGCAATCATGGTTGGACGATGGTTGGACGGACGCGTGGCGCAAATTACACCCAAATGATATTGATTACACATGGTACGGATACCGTGGACGTGACACGGTTGGCAACAAACAAGGATTGCGTTTGGATTATTTCCTGTGCAATAAAACCGCCAGCAAAATGATTAAAAATTGCGAAATTGATTTATGCCCACGCAACGCCAACAAACCAACCGACCATTGTGGACTGATGCTGGAAATCGATTAATCATCAACACGCGCCAAATCGTCAAACGCTTTGTATTTAACATCGCCAGTTTCACGATATTCATACGGCGCATTTCCAACCGAATATTGGTGCACTAATTCAGTCACCTTGGCAATGGCGGCATTCATCATCTCGCGCACATCATCAGAATTATACCAAATCATCCGCACATCAAAATTACGCAACTGCATAAACACCATTTCCGGCAACACCGATGCCTCGGTCGTTTTAATATTAAATCCGCCCGATTGCAACATATATGCTTCCAATGGTAATTGTGGCATATTACCATCTTTTAATTGTGTCTTACTTGGTGCGGCCCCTGTTTTAATATCCAAAACGCCACCGTCCCAAACACGGTCTGCACGCGCCCGAATAACGCGATTTTCTATTTTGACTTTGCCACCGATTTCAGGTACAGATTTTAATAATAATTCAGAATTTTCGGCCGCCAACTTTGCAATTTCGACAAATCTTTTATGCCAAAATTTGAACAACATACTATCACCATTTTGTAAATGCAACGCATCACGTGCCGCCCTGTCCATATCACGAACAATGGCCGCCGCGGAAAAATCACGTGCATGTTCAATTACATCATGAACCAAATTCCCAAAAACACGTGCATCTGCCCCAACCCACCAATCATCACGCGGACACAATCGCAAAATATGCGCAACATAAAAAGCATACGGATTGTGAATCAATTTTTCCAATTCCGTCACATAAACATCACTCCAATCAGACGGCGGATTTGGCGCACTATAATCTAACGGATTGTATTCAACTTTATCACGCGCACGCACGCTTTGTAAAATCGATTGCCCAACAATCATATCCACCGCCGCACCACGCGCCATAACACGTGATAAAAACCTGGATTCATTTGTTTTCACACCACCCGAAATTCCGGACCGCAACCAATACACCTGGCCACCACACGACAAATTCATAAAATCCAAAGACATCAAAGATACTTTACGATTTGGCGACGGCAACCCTATTTTTTCCGCAACTGATTTAGGCAACCACGCATTTTCATACCCCAACGCAGGAAACATACCATCATTTAATCCGGTAAGTATAACAACATCCGCGGTTTGCATACGTGATTCAATTGTTCCCAAAACAACAATTTTTGCCGCATCATCCATAGCCGCACGCGATGAAATCGTCGCCACCGCATCCGCAATAAACGCACGCGCCTCATTTACCGACAGTTTGATATCATATTGATTCAAAATCGTGGACAGATTTTTTATCGCCAACCACACGGCCCCAGATTCATCTGATTCAATTTCAAATTCAGGCTGCATAACATCAATATAGCCCGACACAATTTCTGCAACCGTATCAAACAGATTAAAATTCATACGTGTATAAATCGAATCCCATTGACCAGAACCAGACTCAATCCACGAATCCATAAAATTCAAAATCGCACGTGCCGCATCCAAAGACACACCTGACTTTGCCCCCGAAAAATCAGCCACCAAACCAATGTCCGATAACGCACTTTCAATTCTTTGATTTCCCGCAGCATCGGGCGTAATAACCATAACCGTTTTATTGTCCCGCACCGCACGCGCACAGATTTCTGCAACCGCGGCGGCTTCCTCACTTTCTGTATTCGGGGTTATCAAATGACAATTCATCAAATCCCGATTACCCATATATTGCGCCGTATCATTTCCAAATGCATAGTTCATAAAATCAATATGCGATTGGCCCACATCTAATTTAATAACATCATCCGGCGCAACACCTACACGCATTAAAAATTTATATTCGGCATTATACGGATTTGTATCTAATTCAAAATCCGAAATTCTGCCATCAATTTTTCCAGGCAAAATAATGCGACCATGCGGCAATTTTGTCACCGCCACCATTAAATCCGCCGTCGCAGGTACAGATGCCGTTGAACCACACACAACAACCAATGGATATTTTTCTATCTCATCAATCCACGCGCGCACATCGGCATTTCTTTGCGCCGCAGGTGTCATCCGCCCATGCGCCATATCCGGCAAAACACGCGTCAGAATATTCAGCATTTTCGCCTTGGCCTGGAAATGCGCCGCATATTTTTCATCAACCAAAGATTCCCAATCTATACCCGACGAATCCACACCTTCATTTTCCAGATAATCTTGGACCCGCACAAAATCACGCGCGATTGGCAGCGCCGTTGAGATATTTCCGACATTCGCATCCGCCGACAACAATTTTGCCAACAAAACCACCCGCTCTAAATTACCGAACAAATCTGGATTTATAACATCGTCTGAATCAACACCTTCACCCAGTGCCACCAACTTTGGCAAAATAATGGCCGAACCACATTTTTGCACAAACATTTTTTCGGCGGCACGCACTGCACGCCGACTGGGCAAAAAAATCAGTGCATCGCTCAACGGTACACCCGATGCATCAATGACTGAATACAATGCATCCAGCATCCGCGCCGGATTGGTCACACAAAAAATATTTTTATTTGATGCCAATTATTTTCCTTAACACTTCTATCCCAGTATTTTTTGTCGCCGACGTCATCAAAACATCCGCACACATTGCGCCATGTGCATCGGGCGATATTTTTAATTGTTCGGTTTCGCGAACTTTTTTATCTTTTTTCGTATAAACAATTTGATACAAAATTCCGTTTTTATCGCAAAAATCCATCAATTCCAAATCAGAATCTTTGACCCCGACGCGCGAATCAATCAATATAAACAATCGTTTCAGTTGCGACCGCGACATCAAATATTTTTGCAAACGCATCAGCCATTGTGCCGCAACATCACGTGACACGCGCGCATAGCCATACCCCGGCAAATCAACCAACAAAACCCTATCATCAATATTAAATAAATTTAATGATTGCGTCCGCCCCGGCGTATTAGAAGTTCGCGCAACCGCCGCCCCAACAACAGCATTTATCAACGACGATTTACCAACATTACTGCGACCGATAAACGCATATTCAGAAAATTGCGTTTTTGGCAAACTTTCAACCGTATCAAATGACCCAACAAACCTTATCATTTATCACCCTTTACTAATCTTTTATACGCTTCCTTTTTAGAAATCCCTGCGCGCGCCGCCAATTCAGCCGCCCCTGATTTCGTAGACGTTGCAACCACATCATTTACAATTTCAGAAATTTCTTCATCTGTCATCTTTCTATCTGGCGCAGGCGCAACCACAATAACAATTTCGCCACGTGGCGGCTCTATACGCATTAAATCTGCGGGATATCCAATAATAACATCCTCGTGAATTTTTGTAATTTCGCGAACAATCGCAATCTGACGTTCTGGCATAACACGGGCAAAAGCAGCAATTGTCGACATAATACGATTTGGACTTTCGTAATAAACAATAGTATGCCGAATTTTATTATCATCATGTAATTTTTTTTCATCAAAAAAACCACAGAAAGTAAACCTGTCTGTCGGAAACCCAGATAGCACCAGCGCAGAAATCACCGCCGTCGGCCCCGGCACCATGAACACATCAACCCCCGACGCGCGTGCCGCACGAACCAACCGAAACCCAGGGTCAGAAATCCCCGGCATACCAGCATCGGTCACAACCGCCACAGCGAACCCATCACTTATCTTTTGAATAATAGAATCTATGACTTTTTTCTCGTTATGTTCATGATGAGAAATGCATTTTGTTTTAATATCAAAATGCGACGCTAATTTAGCAAACACGCGCGTATC
>CADCAA010000001.1 GCA_902799285.1 uncultured Pseudomonadota bacterium | reverse complement strand
AGTTTGCACCTTGGCCGCGATGCGATTTCCGCGCGGATTATTCCGCCCCGCCCCATCAAATTGCTTTTTCATATCAATACCTTTGAATACCAGTATACCAAACAAAACCCACCCGTCAAATTTAATATCAGCTACATCTGCACTTTGTAAAAAAAATCCCCATGGGTGTGGGAACCATGGGAATCTATGTCACACAAACATAAACTGTTTATTATAACGCAGTCAAACCTTCGGGATTCAGACTGGTCCATCTGTAATATTTCGTGCTATTTTTAATAAAGAATGTCAATATACACGGCGCCCCTTCGACACAAGAACTGGAATAATCGCCGGTCCCGGTATTAACACTGCTTAAACCACTGTTCATTTTTGTATAATCAACGGCCGCAGACGCGCTGATATCAGCATTAGCGATTGTGCCATCCTTGATATTGCTACTTTCCACAGCATCGGATGCCAACTTTGCATGCGTAACCGCACTGGCCGCCAATTTATCAGTCGTCACATTCAAATTCGCAATCTTTGCGGTTGTCACGGCATTATCCGCCAAATCGGCCGCCGCAATCGTTCCGTCCGTAATATCCGCAGAACCGATATTTCCCAAGGTTGCCGTAATGGCACCATTTGATTCAGAAATACTCTTTACGACATTTCCGCTTCCCGTTGTAGTAAAAGTATTCAACGCCTCGGTCGCGACATCCGCAATTTTAGAATCAACGTACGCCTTGGACGCGATGACCGTATCGGCGCGCGCATTTCCCACCAATCCACCAAGCGCTGTTAAAATCCCAACCAGGGCAACACCGTAAATTTTCATTTTCCTTTCCTTTGTTTGTGTGTGTTTGTCGAACCCAGTTTTCGGGGCTTTTTCATATAAAAACGACTCCCTCAACTATGTTCATTTTGATTTGTAGCAAAATTCTTTGTATATACGCAAGCAAAAAAATACAAAAAAACGAAAAAAAATTAAAATAATTTTCAACCCCGCAGAAATCCGGGGTTTATACAATCATTTTTCCACCCCCGATTCGTATTTTTTTGTATATACACCAATTTTTACCGAAACGAAGTTGAAGGCTAAAAATTGAGTGTCGCGCCATAGCATTGTACATAATCCGGAATCACATTTCACCTTTATCGGCAAAGGCGAACCAAAAGCGCAGTGGTGGGGAGGGCAGTTCCCCTCTTGAGAGGGGTGCCTGAAAGGCGGGGTGTGTTGGCCCCACCTCCCGGCTTTGCCGTACTCCTCCCGAGAGGAGAACTAGGTTGCAACATCGCCGACGGGACAGTTTGAACCGCCGGTTTTTGCATATACAAATTCCCAAAAAAAATCACTTGCAATTTTCAAAAAAACAAATTTTGCGTTCCACAATGCACCCGCAACATCGCACAAATCCGGCAAAAACTAAACAAAACCACCCCACCCCACCAACACAAAAAAATTTATACAAAAAAGTTATTGCGCGATTTGCGTATATACAAAAAATGTGGTATAATATGGATAACAGTTGGGGGGAAAATTGTCTGATATTACATCATATAATAATCCACCCGAACAAACAAACAAAAGCAAACAAACAACTAAACGAAAGGGAAACTAACATGAAAATTAAAAATTTAGCATTTTGTGGTGTAATGGCATCCATATTGGGTGTTGGTGCTGCATCCGCTGATACAGTCATCGCATCAAAAGCATACGTCGATGCACAAACCGCACCGAAACAGTTAACATCAAATATTGAAACAGTAGGTTATACATCCAGTACAAATCAAACCAGCACGACAAAGTATCCATCAATGGCAACTTTGAAAGATGCATATGATACATTGGATACAGCAATTTCCGATGCATCAACCGCAATTGGTACAAATGCATGGACCGGAAACGCATTGGACACCACAGCAGAAGGCTATAACAATGCTAAATTGATGAAGGTTCAATCATTAGCAAACACGGCACAACGTGCTACTGACCTAGGAGAAAATGGAACGGTTGCAGCCAATGTGACTAAATGGAACGCATCAACCGCCGATGACAACACTTTGCCAACAACCAAAGCCGTTGCACAACAATTAGAAAAGATTGACACAGACGCAGCTGACAGCAACGTATTAGCTTTAACAGGAGATAATGTCCACAAATTAGCAAAGGCAGAAGCCATCCAGGCCGCAGCCGACACAACCAGTTCAGTGACATATACGGCTGCCGATGGAAACACCCCAAGTTCATTAACAGTAAAAACCTCTGGTACCGCTGGTAACGAAAGCACAAAATTGGCAACAACATCGCAAGTTGCAAGTACCGCAGACGCGATCAAAAGCTACGTAGACAGCCATACCTCAGGTACAGTTGATAATTTGGATTATACAGACAGCGGCAGTGCTAATGTTCCTGTCACAAATGTCGCCGAAACAAACGGTGTCATAAGCGTCACTCATAGTACGATTACATATGAAGATGGTATGAACAATACATTAAAAAGCATCAATGACGCCACAACCAACGCAAGTTGCAGTGCATCCGACCCATGTATGTTGACATACATCGGTGAAGTAAACGGCACACCACATTTCCGTTGGACCAATTTGGCAACAGAAAACCTGACTGCCGATACAACCGGTGCTTCACAAGGTGCATAATAACCACAATTAACGCCTGAACATTTGCCCCGGCGATGCACCAAATGTTCAGACAATGCACAGCATTGTCATTGCGAGGAATAGAGTACACCTTGGGCAACCGCCCAAGAACGTACTTCCGGGCCCGTGGCATTCACCACAGTTGGTCAAAACTCCTTAGGATGACAAAAAGCGCAAAGCATTAAAAAAAGCAAACAAATAATGTTAGAATCCCACCCCCATCGGTCCCCACCCATGGGGGATTTTTTATCACCATATTCATCGTCAAACACTCACAACTGCCCCGTCCGCTTCGCGGCCACCCCTTCTTTCATAACCCAGGCCCCACGCAAATTCTTTGCGTGGGTGGGAACGACGGGGACACCGTGGCGTGTTCCGCCACGGTGAAAAATGTTGCATAATAAAATTTGTTTGATAATTTTCCTATTATGAAATTACCAAAAAATAAATCTTTGTCGGGGTTATCCGTTGCCTTACGCCACAATATGACCAAGGCTGAATCTGTTCTATGGCGATATTTACAAAACAAAAATGCCTTTGGGTACAGGTTCAGACGACAAAAGGTTATCGGTAAATATATCGTTGACTTTTATTGTCCCAGATTAGCGTTAGTTATCGAAGTTGACGGAAATTCTCATGATAACAAATATGCATATGACGAACAGCGTGATAAATATCTGAAAAGTTTAGGGTTAAATATATTACGTTTGAACAATGAAGATATTCTGTTTGGTGTTGACAAGGCTTTGTATGCGGTTGAAGCTTATATGCAATATTTGATAAATACACACGATAAAAAAGCACAATAGTAATTATTATAATGCGGAAATTGCTCTTGGTGTGTCCCCGTCTTTATGAAAGAAGGGGTACGGCCGGAGGCCGGGGGGCAGTTGTGCCTGTCCCACGAAGCCTCCGGGCCCCACGAAAATAAAATTTTCGTGGGTGGGTTTGGCGAAGTTGGAAACTTTGAACTTTGTTTGTGGTTTGCCGGTGACAAACCACAAACATTACTTTCCAATATGTTTCGTAAAATCACGCAGGTCGGTGCCGGTCGCGCTTAAAATCTTGGCTATGCTATTACTGGATGGCCAACGCGGCTGACCGCATTTTGACCACCGCTTTGATTTGTTAAATGTCGTCGCGTCCAAACCGCCGCACCGCGCCAGTCCCGAACAAGACATCCCGTGTTCCACCGCAAATTTTTCGATTGCCGACCATACTTCTTCGTGTGTCATTACGCCCTCCCTTTTTGGCTTTGTCCGCCACAATGGAATTTTATACCCAACACACCCCGCCGACAACCAGGCTGTTTTCCCAGGAATCCGGCCCGCAAAAATATACTAAAAAAATTTTTGACAAAAATACTTGACAAACATAATAAAATGTATTACATTACGATTCGTCAAAAGGATTAATCCGTTTGATATTGGTTGTGCAAACAATCAATCAGGGGCCCAGGGATTCAGACTCCCTCCTACATTCTCTCTCCTCTGGACCTTGGACCCCACCCCTTTTTTTACAGTTTAGAATGCCCGTTTCTTTTTCTCCTTTCCTTCCTTTCTGGGCATTCGAAAAAACCGCCGGCAACGGCGATTTTTTTTATAATGTATCATCAACTGAACTTTGCACTTTGAACTTTGGATTATACGGCCCATATAAAAATGCCCGCCTTGTTCGCCGCGGCAATCACGGCATCTTTATCAATAACAAAGCATGTTTTCGCATTTACAATAATTCCACGCAATTTGGCCGCCGAAACAGCCCGCACAGTATCAACACCAATCGCCGGAATATCAATTCGTAAATCCTGGCCGGGTTTGGTCATTTTGGCAAACACACCCGACGCGCGCCGTTTATTTTTACGCATTTCAACAACCCTTTCCAACATACGGGCTGTCCCCTCGGCCGCCTCGACCGCGACAACCTGTTTATCGACAACAACCGACGCACCAATGTCGGCAACCCCAATAGTATGCGACACATCCACCGCGCGTTCTATATTCGCCATATCCGCCCGCGTCGGTTTTGCCCGCGTTTGAACCCCCGGTTTTTCAAAAGTCAATTCCGGTGCGACATCCTGGGCCGCAACAATTTCATAACCACGTTTTTCCAACGCTTTGGTAAAAGCAACCGCCATAGAATCATACCCCCGTTGATGTTTTATTACACTTAACAATACGCCCAAAGACCACAAATCCGGCCGAATATCGGACAAATTTATATGTCCCAATGCGCCAACAAATGTCAATTTGCGAATTCCGCGCTTTTTACATTCACGCGCCGCACGCCCCGCGCCACCCAATCGTATAACCAAGTCGGGTTTCAATGCCGGGTCATAAAAATTTTTTAATCCAATAACATAAACATCCCAACCATTTTTGCGCAACGCATCACGCGTCAAAAACGGCAAAGACAGCGCGCCAGCAAACAAAGCAATTTTTTTATCTGAATTTTTTTTCATAATTTATATGGTATCGGTAAAACAACTTGGAATCAATAAAAATTATTGTTATCATCACCATAACACAAAGGAAAATAAAATGGCAAAATGTCCTTTTTTTGGTTTATGTGGCGGTTGCGAATACGACTTTGATGCGCCTGATTATCGCGCAAAAAAATCCGCACAATTACCAAAAATCGAAAATATGGACGCACCCATCTGGGGCGCACCTGGCACCCGTCGTCGCGCAGATTTTGCCACCGCACCACATCATTTCGGATTTTATAAATCACACAGTCGCGATATTGTCGACATTGATAATTGCCCAAACTTGACACCGGAAATCAACGCAATTTTACCAGATGTGAAAAAATTACCATGGGATTGCGCCGCATCGGTCTTGGTCACACAATGCGAAAACGGAATCGTTATAAATATCCAAAGTTCTGTGCCATATTTTTCAAACGAATTCCGCACCGCCGTCCAAAAATTACCACAACAAATTATACGATTTACTTGGAACGA
This sequence comes from uncultured Pseudomonadota bacterium, assembly GCA_902799285.1. Taxonomy (GTDB): domain Bacteria; phylum Pseudomonadota; class Alphaproteobacteria; order Rs-D84; family Rs-D84; genus Enterousia. Next base: position 72,007 of record CADCAA010000001.1, on the reverse strand, counting down.
TAATGTCGTGCGTGCCTATCAAACACCACAAATCGCATTTGACGATACACACGTCGATTTCCCAGATAACGCATTTTTACAGCCAACCGCCACAACCGAAAAAATCCTGCGCGATATGGTTGTTGACGCAACCAGTGATGCAAAACACGTTGTGGATTTATTCTGCGGCATCGGGAATTTTACATTTGCGACAGGCGCCACCGGATTTGATATTGCGGGCATTGGCACCAATCGCGATTTATTCAAAAGGCCATTATCCGCAAAACAACTGAATCAATATGACGCAATAATTATGGACCCACCACGTGCCGGCGCAATGGCCCAGTCAACCGAAATTGCAAAGTCCGATGTTTCAACCGTGGTTTATATATCTTGCAATCCAAACACATGGATGCGCGATAAAAATATATTACTGCGCGGCGGGTACAAAATTGAAAAAATAATCCCGGTCGACCAATTCGTTGGCACATCACATTGGGAAATATTTTCAATATTCAAAAAATAAAAATGGGGACATTTGCCCCCAAATTTTAATCATTACCTGAATTTTGCTCTGGCTCAGAATTCGAATTCGAATTTGAACCTAAATTAGACAACAAAGTTCCATCGCCATCAACAATCTGGACCGCATGCCATGACGACACTTTGGTGTTGTTCGCACCGTCACTGACACTCAGCAAGAACAAACCATTATTCGATGGATGCAGATTTTCCAACGTCACATTGATGTTATTTTCTATTGTCCGCGCCAAATTATCGATATAGGTTTTGTTGTAATAATTCTTTTTCAGATAATAATCTTTGACATACAGCGGCAATTCCACAGCTGTTAAATCCAAAACATGCCAAATCTTTTTCTGATTTCCATATCCTGGGGATTCCGGATCGTTATCCGTTTCATATTCATCCGTATAACGCCATTGCAACTTACCATCAAACACAATCAATTCAGTCGTTCTGGCCCCATTAGCTTCAATCGTCAAATATTGCATCAACCCCTGCATATCAACAGCGATTTCACCAGTTTGCTCGTTCAAAACAATATAACCATCATCAGCCGGCGTTAACCTTATCTGTTTGCCAGCCAAATCAGTATCAATACGTTCCACAATTTCATTCAACGCGGTTTTCGTCACATAATCATTTAATACAGCATTCAAATCATAGACATTTGTCCACTTTTTGATATCGTTGCCTTGGTCATCTTTTTGAATTTCGCCTTGGTCATTTGTTTCAAAATCACTCATATAGCGCCATTGGAAAACGCCATTTTCAACACGCATTTCCGCATTGCGCTTGTTATCAATACCCAACGCTGCCTCTAAATCAGCAAATTTGACATCGATAACATTTTCTTCTGATATTTCGATGAATCCGTTTTCATTTTCAATCAACTTCATTTGACGGGCATTCACAGAATCATCAACATAAGTCTTGGTTGCATAATTCGCCAATTTGCCATCAACAAACGTCCCCAAATCTTCGGAAACCTCGGTCCATTTTTTGACCTGTTCGCCCGTTTCTTCATCTGTTTCAAATTCGTCTAAATAACGCCAGCGCAATTTACCCGCATTTGTTATTTCCATTTCTATTTTCGCCTGGGGATTTGGAATGTTCAAAGCATCACGCAAATCCTGAAGTTTAACATCAATGACATTGTTATTTGAAATCTGGATATATCCATCTGGATTGGCCACCAAAGTTCCCTGCTTGCCCGCCAATTCCACTTCAAAATTAGACAAACGTTGCGTTATCAATCCGTCAATATCAGCCGTATTCCATTTTTTAACTTGCAAACCCGTCTCTGGATCTGGCTCTTCTTCGAATTCATCCATATAACGCCATTGCAATTTGCCATCTTCGGTAAAGCGGATTTCAGACTGTTTCACATCGGATATACCCAACGCATCCCTTAAATCATTAAACTGTATTCCAATTTTGCCCGTTGCTTGCTCAATCGCAATAAAACCATTATCCGCGGGGGTCAATATCCCCTGTTTCCCAGCCAAAGCATCCTTTAACGAAACATTATTTGCGGGCAAATCATATTCATCCATCGCGCTGCCCAAATCAACGACCAACTGTCTATCACTTGCACATGACGTTTTAGCATCATTGGCATAGCACCACCACAATTTATAATTTTCATCGATTTCGGTTAAAATTGGTCTTTCTGTTCCCAATGCCAGACGCAAATCATCTTTCAACGCTTCAATATCAATAGAAATCACATTATCATCATCACCACCGATATCAATGTAATCACCATCACCAACCTGTAAAGCATTCTGTTTACCATCTTTCAGGGCATTAATCTGTCTTTGCAAATCATCCAATTCAGCAGTCAAACGATCAATATCCGCATTGGACGCACCACCGCCCGACGAACCGCCACCGGACGAAGATCCACCCCCAGATGACGAACCACCACCATTTGTCGCAACATTTTTCGTTGAGTGTGATAAATTCAAATATTTTCCAATAGACAAACGCGCAGAAGCCGCATTCGACGGATTCACAACAACACCCGACGATGGATTGCGAACAGTGGTATTCACCGATGCAGAACCCGATGAATTTTCCGCCTTGGTTGTCACAGTTGGCGAAAAACGCAACGAAGATGCACGCGCATTCACAGATGTCGCAGGTTTAACAGAAACAGCCCCCGTATTATTCAACGAACTGCCAGCCGCCGCATCGCCACCCGATTGACTATTTGTTCCCAAAACGCGCACCGGGGTCGCAGCCATCACACCACCCGACAGCATACAAATAATGCTTGTTAAAACAACCGAATAAAATCCTGTTCTACTTCTCATCTCTCTTTGACCCTATTTAATATCAAAAATGATATCGTATCCCCACAGAAAGAGCGTTTTCCACCATCAAATCACCCTCTACCTGTAAAGTATACTCTTTGTTATCCCCATCATCATATTCATCCCATAAAAACACCCCAGATATATCAACACCTTTCATTCCGGACAACCGATACCGAAAATCAATCCACGTATTATCAGAAACCTGGGCCGCATATCCCAACGCGATACCAACCTTGGGTGACACAGAACTACCTTCTATATTAGAAATTCCATACGGTAATCGCATTTCCAACGTACTTTTTGACTTTGCGATACCAATACCACCACCCAAATAAAACCCAGATTCAAAATCATAATACGCATTGACCATCAAATACGGCACAGACATAGTATACGTGGCAATATCATCTTCATCAGAAAACTTTGCAGACATACCAAATTCAATATCACCACGAAATTCCGACCCAAACCGTGTTCCAATCGCAACCGAACCACCCAACAAAGATTCAAAAGAATAACTATCCTTGCTAAATTCCAGCCTGGATCCGTAATAATCCGATTTATACTCGTTTTCCCATGACAACAAATTCATCCCCAGGTTCAATGCAATATATGCACCACCAACCGTTTTCGGTTCAACCACCTGCGGCTGGGAACATTGATAACAACCACACGGGCGCGATGGTGTATATGCAATCATGGCGTCCGCCACAATCGGCGCAAACCCAGCAAAAAAAGCCATAAAAGCAATTTTTCTGAACGACATTTTTACATCACTTTATGGTATATATTTTATCATAATTTGGTCCTTTTTCCAAATCATAAAACCATAAAAAATGAATTATTTTTATCATTTGACCAATCTGTTATTTTTTTCTAAGATAACCCTTGAAATGGAAGAAAAAACATCATCTATATCTTTGACAAATGTGGCGGCATCATATGACAATGGCGCCGATGTTTTAACCGATGTATCATTCAATATCACCGGTGGTGCAATTTATTTTTTAACCGGCGCATCTGGCGCGGGAAAAACAACACTGTTGCGATTAATTTATCAGTTGCACAAACCAAAATCCGGCCAAATAAAATTATTCGGCAAAATCACAAATAATATGTCACGTGATGAAATCACGAATTTGCGCAAAAAAATGGCCATTGTATTTCAGGAATATTCGTTATTATCACATTTATCTGTATTTGACAACGTGGCATTACCACTGCGCGTTCGCAATATGCCTGAATCAAAAATCAAACTTTTGGTACCCAAGGTTTTAGACTGGGTGGGGCTGGGCAAATATGCCGACGAAAAACCATTGGCACTCAGTGGCGGCCAACAACAGCGCATATCGGTCGCACGTGCTATTATTATTCAGCCATCCATTTTGCTGGCCGACGAACCAACCGGCAATTTGGATGATGATAACGCATCGCGTTTAATGGATTTATTCATCCAAATGAATAAAATGTTCGGCACAACAATTATTTTGGCCACACACAGTCGCCGTTTAATTGAAACGTATAAATTCCCGATTATCCACATTGAAAACCATCATGTGAATTTCGTGACAAAACAAAATGGCACAACCACGGATACAAACACAAAAAAATTGTGGAAGGGCCCCGCCCCAAAAAATTATTTTAACGAACTGTCAAAGCAATTTGACGATATTGGAAATATATGATGAAGCAAAAACCTGTTGTTTTTTCTATTATCCGCGAACAAAGCACGTTTATGACGGCAATTATGTCCGTATTGGCCTTTTTGTCTGTTTTGACATTGGGTATTGCACTGATGATTGGCACCGGCGTTATCCGCATGAACAGCCAATGGGACTTATACGCAACAATCCAAACAACCGACGCAAACGACGCCCCAAAAATTCGCGAGATATTATCGAAAAACAAAAACATCATCAAATCATCAACCGAAATATCAAATGAACAAATGATGAATTTGATGTCGCCATGGGTGTCAACGGGTTCCGCACTGCAAAAATACCTGCAATCCGTAGACCCCAGGCACCCCCAAAAGATGCCCAGCATACTGCTTACATAATAACGCATTAAAAAATCCTATACGCGCAGGATGGTATTTAATCGCAATTGCCGGACTGGTTTTGTTGGTGGCATTGGGATCGATAATTGTATGCGTATCGTATATTGCGCATAACACGGCCGTATTACATAAACGCGAATTGGAAATATTAAATCAAATCGGGGCCAGTGATTCTTTCGTTGCCAAACAAATGCAGATTATCGTCGCACGCATTTGCACCCGTGCAACAATCTGTGGATTTTTAATTGCTTTGCCATTTTTGTTTTTAATTTTATGGGCGGCCCACACTACCCAGACGGGACTCATGGCAATGATTGGATTAAATACATTTGATTGGATATTATTATTGCTGTTGCCGGTGGCGATTACAATTTTTGCAACATATATTACGAAAAAAACAACAAAAAATATTTTGAAAAATAGCTAGATGAAAATATTCACACCATCATTTTTAATATTGGGATTTTTTGTACTGGGCGGAATGATATTCAAACTGACATCCCCATTAAATTGCGGTCCAATATTGCCCAACGATAATATTTTTGTTTTAACGGGCGACGCGCGCCGCGTTCCATTTGCTATGCAGCAAACAAAACAATATCCATCGGCCCGCATTCATATAATTGGTGTTGGCGGTCATACTTTTGACACACACGGTAAACGGGTTGCTATGGAAACCAAATCAAAATCAACATATCAGAACGCATTGGCGATTCGGAAAATCGTTGAACAAAAACATTTATCACGAATCGTTATTATTACTACCGAAGAACACATGAAACGCGCAACCCACCTGATTCATCACGAAATTCCAAACACGGAATTAATTTCGTGCTCGGCACCATTGATTGGTATGCCACCCGCGGCCCGATTGCAACGATGGACCGTGGAATATGTAAAATACATCGTCACATTGTTTGGTATCAAAGAAGGTTAAAATGTTCAAAACTATTATTTTCAAAATCGTTTTAGGAATTTATTTTGTTTTATGGACCCCGATATTATTTATTGGCTTGATATCTAAACGTTTAACGCGCGTTTTATTGCAACTTGAAACGCGGGGTGTTTTGTATCTGGCACGCCAAATCACAAACATAAAATATATGGTGCATTACCCCATAACCGAAGAAAACGGCATTCCAACCAAACCAAACACAAACACACGATTGGATGGCAAGGCTATTGTCGCTGCAAAACATATGTCTATATTGGAAATTGCGATTTTATTTTTGCATATTCCAAACGCGTTTTTCATCCTGAAAAGGGAATTAATGTGGATTCCATTTTACGGCTGGTCTTTTGCACGGGTCGGCTTTCAGCCAGTCAATCGTAAACGCGGCCGCACAAATATGCGAAAGTTAACCGATAACGTTGCAAACAAAATTATGAACGGATATAACCTGATAATATTCCCCGAAGGAACACGAGTTAAACCCGGCACCCGTCCACAATTACGTCGGGGATTGATGTTTTTGGCCCATGAATTAAAATTACCAATTTTGCCTGTCGGCACAGATGCGGGTCTTTATTGGCCAAAACGCGGAACAATGCACAGTGGCACCGCAAATGTTTACTTTGAAAACCTGTTGCCATCAACCGCAACCCTGGACGAAATACACATTGCAATCAACCGCCACAGCGCCTGATTCAGAGTGCAAAGTTCAAAGTGCAAAATTTAGGACAAAATATAACGCGGCAGATGCGCCGTTAATGGCGAGCGTAGTGTACATATAGCTACATGAGCGAGCCATTAACAAGCAGATGGCCATCATTTTTAGGACAAAATATAACGCGGCAGATGCGCCGTTAATGGCGAGCGTAGTGTACATATAGCTACATGAGCAAGCCATTAACAAGCAGATGCCCGTTATATTTTGTCCTGTTTACACCAACTGGTTCGTTTGCCCCCACTATACGCCCGTCCCAACTTTTCGCGAATCAAAATCCGCCCAACATCACGACCGCGCGTATCTTTGACATTGGCATCAATCCGGCCCAGATATTTATCATCCTTGACATTTTCCAATTCAACAACTGAATCAATCGGCAATAGTTCAGCCAAACGGTCACGCGCAACATTTGCCGCAACAATTTCATCAACACATTCGCCATGAATTTCCGGCGTATCAACATTGCGGATTCTGACCCGCACAGACACAACCGTATCATCCTGTAATTTTACACCGGCCGAAAAAGTATCGCCATCAACGATATACCGCACCACCGCCGGCACCGCATTTGCCGCCCCGACAAACATCGCGACAAACAATCCTGCAAAAATATTCCGCCACAAATTCATAACCTATTGCAACTTTGGTGACCAAGTCGGTTCAACCCCGTTTACACCATCAGGCAATTCAATATCATACAGGTTTTGCCCGGTAATATCGACACTGCGCAAATGGCTGATTCTGTCCTGATTATCTTCAGATTTTTCTGTTTCGTAATAAACCAACCGACGCGATCCCGGCGCCCATGATGGGGCCTCCATATACCAGCCACCGGCCAAAATCTTTTCGCGTTTCCCATCCGGCCCCATAATTCCGATATAAAATGTATCATCGGCAATTTTTGTAAAAGCAATAAATTGCCCATCCGGGGACCATGCCGGCGTTGCATACCGCCCCGCCCCAAAAGTAATCCGTTCCTCGGCCCCGGTACTTAAATCCATAACGTGAATTTGCTGGCTGCCCGATTTATCAGAATTAAACGCCAACTGGGTCCCGTCCGGCGAATAAGACGGAGACGTATTCAACGAATGCCCAAACGTCAACTGACGCAATTCCCGCGTTTCAATATTATATTCAAATATATGTGTATCGCCCCCACGAACCAAAGACATTGCTATTTTTGTTCCGTCCGGCGAAAAGCGTGGCGCAAAATTCATACCACCAAATTCACCCAAACGACGTTGGGCACCGGTATCTAAATCCAAAGTCCAAATCATCGGCCTATCATCACGATAAGACAAAAATACAATCGTACGCATATTTGGCGAAAACCGCGGCGACATAACAAAAGTATTTTTATCAGACAAATATCGCATACCAAAACCATCCTGGTCCATAATCGCCATACGTTTGGTCCGATTCGTCACATCACCCGTTTCGGCAATAAAGACAATCTGGGTATCGAAATAACCAACCTCACCCGTTAATCGTTCGTAAATCGCATCAGCCATCAAATGCGCCATACGCCGCACAGATTTTTTTGATGCGGCCAGACTTTGTGCCTCAATCTGCTCTTTACCATTTAAATCCCAAACATAGAACTCTAATTTATACATCCCGTTCTTTTGTTTGGTCATTTTTGATTGCACCAACACCTGGGCCTTTATCGCCGCCCATAACTTAAAGTCCGGCATATCATTAAATTTTACAAATTGCGGATAGGCATCCTGGTTAATCATCCGAAAGAGTCCGGTCGATTTCAGGTCATTTTCAACCACGGCCCGCACCATATCGGCATCCGATTTCGCAACACCTTTACCCGCCTCTACCTTTTGCACCGCGATTGATACAGGCGACACATTTCCCGCAACGATATCAACCTTTAACTCGGCATGCGCCGGCAGCATAAAAAACAAAGCCAACAAACCGACAAAAATTTTTTTCAGCATAAAAAATCCTTTCCTTAAAAATCGTGCAATCCACGCACAAAAATATTAGACACAAAAAACACAAAAATCAAATTTATTTAACCAACACAAACACCCATACAACCATACACACAAACGTGCTGACACCCGTGATTACAGCCGCATTTACAAATGTATTGACAAGTGTAAATACAATGTTATAGTCAATCGTATAGCTGGATGTAAAGACGCCGGTATTGTCCAAAGTATAGAGGGTAAAAAATGCCAAATGTTATGCAGCAATTGTTCGTTATGAACATCGAAGCGTTATTAAAAGAATATGCCGCATATCGCACATTTAACAAATCTGATTGCGTTATAAATATGCGTATTCCACACGAAATATTAGACAGGATTAAGGAACTGGCCAACCAACAACACGTTCCATATCAATCATTAATTTCATCTGTGCTTTATTCATTGGCCAACATCGAAGATAAAAAATAAACATAAACAAAAAAATTGGGATTAAAAAAACAGGTGGCTTTCGCCACCTGTTTTCATAATCCAACCATTACTTACCAAAATTGATAATTTGCGTTTCGCACTGTAATGAACCGCCTTTGCCCGCTGCACTAAGCAATGCAGACAACACAATACCGATAATAAATAACAATGCAAAACCGGTCAGCAAACCAACACCTTTGCCTTTAATATCTTTCATTTCAACTTTACCAGACGAAATATATCCCCACGCCCAATCGGCCATATAAAACCCAGCGCCCAAGAATGCCAAAACACGCAATATCTTGAAAACGCGTTCCATTTCAATAATCAACTTGCACAAACCGTCATTTCCAGCCGCATGTGCAGGAACAACAATCAAAGCCACAATTGCGGCAAAAACCAAAACTTTCGCATAATTTTTCATTTGAAAACTCCTTAATTTATACAGTAATTTTATCACAAACACACAATATTTTCAAACAAAATTTCACCTTAGGCAAATAAAAAGCGCCGCGATATGCGACGCTTTTTTTAAATCCGGTATTACACCTTACATATTCGAAACAACAACGTATTTTTTTGTTTGTTTTTTGACACATTTGCTGCAACCACAAGGTTTCTTGGCAACTGGTGCAGGATTCACGACGATTGGACGTGGTTCCGCAACCGGTTCCATATCAAAACTTGGTGCCGCAGGTGTCAAAACACGACGTTCACGACGCGGTTCTTGGCCCGCCATATCGCGCGCATACAAATCAGCACATTGTGTATTGCGATAAACAATAGTCTTACCCAAATCCGCAGATTTCACATTTTCAGAATATTTGTGCGCACTTTCGCCACTGGAATAAATGCAATCCGCACCATCCTGAACATAGCGAACGCCACCCTTGTAATAATCATACGAACCACCACAAGCAGCCAAAGCAACCAATGCGACCAAAGCCAAGATTTTTTTCATGTTTTAATCCTTTTTAAATTGTTTTTACAGGTAAATTTTCTTACCCACTTCAATATAATTATGACACAAAATAACCCATAGTCAAGCCGAGCCATCAAAAAAAACCTAGCCAAACCAATAACTTTCTTGCTATTATCAAACCAAAAGAGAGAATTTTCAATGCGATTTGACAAATTTGGACTATGCAACACCGAAAATATGCTAAAATCCGCGATGAATCACGGATTCGCTGTTCCGGCATTTAATGCATATAATATGGAAACGATCCAGGCTATTCTGTCCGCGGCCCGATTGACGCACAGTCCACTTATTATCGCAATTTCCGAATCGGCATTAAAATATATGGGCGACGATATACTAATGGGTATTATTTCTGGCGCAAAAATCAATCCACACGAACAAATCGCCCTGCACCTGGATCACGGACATTCGATTGAATCATGTATGCACGCAATCGATATCGGTTTTTCCAGTGTTATGTTGGATTTCAGCAATCGCGACATCGACGAAAACATCGATGCGACACACAATATTGTGCGATACGCACACGCACGCGGCGCATCGGTGGAATCTGAACTGGGTCAACTCACCGGATTCGAAGATGAAAATACATCAAATACCGAATCGGTATACACCGACCCAGACACCGCAGCAAAATTCGTATCACAAACAGGCACCGATTCGCTGGCCATCGCAATCGGCACATCACACGGTGCATATAAAAGGCACAGCGCGGATGAAACACTGCGTTTCGATATATTATCAGAAATCCAGGAAAAAATTCCGAACACACCATTGGTTTTGCACGGTGCATCATCCATACCAAACTATTTAGTCGACAAAATAAATAAATTTGGTGGCGACATAAAAAACGCAATGGGTATCGATATCGAACAATTAAACTTTACCGCAACACACACAAACATTTGCAAAATAAATATAGACAGTGATTTACGTTTGGCGATGACGGCCGCCGTCCGCCAAGATTTATATAAAAATCCGCAAAACTTTAACCCACGAAAATATATGGACGCCGGTCGCGACGCAATCCGCGATGCGTGTATATTTTTAATCCGCGAGGTTTTTAATTCCGCAAATAAAATTTAATAACAAAGGGTCACGTTACCGCGACCCTTTACCCACACACAAAAACCCTGTATTAATTAGCCAAACATGCATCGCCGACCTTGCCATAGAAATCGAAATTACCATTCCTCAGATAACTTTCGGTCCAACCTTCGCCATAGCAACCGCTTGTACTATTTTCTGCATTGCATTCTTCGGCCGTTGCATACTTTTTAACAATCCAGTATTTTTGGCTTTCAGCACTGGTTGCAGTCTTGCTACCATTGGCCGGTTTGTATCCCGTTATATTGTGCAAACATACCGTCCCAGAATTGGATGCCGCCGGCGCACTATCCAACTTTACGACATCAAAGTCCGCAACATTGTCAAACACAGATGAATCTGAAACACATCTGGATTTACCATATACCAACGCGCCATTGTACACACTGGAATACAGCGTTCCATTAAGCGCATCTGTTTGTATCGCACCAACAACCCACGCGCCCGGATTTGTCACCGATGTTCCGCAAATATCTGTATCAGATGCAAAACTACCACCTGTCCCGCAACTGCCGTAAACACGTAATCCATTTGTTCCTTGGGACGAAATGGAAATCGACACTAAACCCGAATCCAACCCATCATACAATGTCCGCAAGAACGAATTGTAATTACATGTTGTTGTGCTCTGTGCATTTGGGCTGCATGAACTACTAATATTTTTGAAATATGCCGCATATTTTGCAGAATCACTTGCAGAACCAGATACGCCCTGGTCTTCATGCGCACAAACTTCTAAACAGTTATCATTAGTAAACGTACCTGTCATAACTTTGGCCACCATCCACTTATCACTTTCGGGCAAAACTGTTTCAACACCATTTGACACATATCTGGTCGCCTGACACACACAAACATTTCCAGACATTGCCAAAGTCGCACTGCTTAACTCTACAACCGTGCCAACATTACGTTCCGCAATTGGAACCGTTCTGGCCGTTCCATAAATTATTCCACTGGTATTGTTTGTATTATTGGCAAAAGAAGTTGCCCATTCATTAGTATCACATCCTGCCGCAGCCGTACTTGATAAAGCCTCACACATTTTACCATTACCGCCATTGGCATAACGCATCCCGGCAACATAAGCACCACAATCAGTACACGTCGTCATCGTCCCAACATCATCCAAGAAATCATCCTCGTTACAATCCTGGATTTCATACCAATGATTCCCGCCATTGGTATCTTTGACCAACAAACATTTTTTGCCATCATCACAGGCCGTCGCCGGACGTGTTTGTTTTGCATTATTCAGTGACAGAATATTCGTGGTATTTGTCTCCATTTGACCTATCAAATTGGTAATCACAGAACGAACATCGTTCAAACGATTTTCCACAACCGCGGCACGATTGTCTGTACTCAACTTTGACGCAACTTTGATACATGCAAGATATGGAATATACGACGACGTCGACATTTCAGCCTCGGTCACCATAACATTTTGCAATGTTATCTCTTCCTCTGATGCTTCACCACCCGCAACCATACCAACAACGGGATTCGACACACTGCTGTCATACCAATACGAAACCAACTTGTCCCCGGTTTGACCAGCACACACATTCGTCGGACCAACAACCGTATTATCAGCCAACTTTAACCCTAAAAAACGCGTCCCTGTCTCAGTATCACCACATTTGATGGTATATGTGACTTTATACTTTTTACCCGGCTTGAAACCAAAATTATATGCAGACACATATGCATTCACATATTGATTCCATTTACCAACGGCACTCATAGTCCCATTTGATATAGTCACATTAAAATCCGATTCGGATAACAATTGGGGATTAAATAAATTCTCGCCACAAACGCCCATCGATGTTATTGTGGCCTCTGTTGGTGTATTACCCGTAACAACATCTTGCAACGATTCGGGCTCGGTCTGTGCAGGAATTGCTTCTTCGCCTTCTGCATACGCCGCGGATATCGCCACAAATGACGATAATATCACACATGACAAGAATTTTAATCTAGACATAACGTTCTCTCCCACTGAACAAAGAAATCATATATGAACAACTATTTATTTTTTTCAGGCACTAAGATTCCAACGACGGAACCGTCACAATCTTGACCCAATTGTAATTTGATGCAGTATTGCTGTCCGCATTTGTACCATTTGGTACAATATAACCACACGCAACATACGATGCACCCGCAGCCGTTCCAGCAGCGGTCAAATCATTATCAGATGCAGTACTGCACGTATCCGTACCTGGATGCACCTGTCTGCCCGTTTGCATTGCTGCAATCGCAGTCGCATTGGTATCCACAGTTGCCGCATCTGTTGCCGCGGTACCGGCCAAAGCTTGAACATCGGCATTTGCTTCGTCCAGGCGATTATTAACATAATTCGTTGTTGCTGCTTTTATATTGGATTCACGCACAGCATACGGCTTTGCTTGATTAGACTCCGCAGTAAATTCTGGATGTGTCGTATCCGCCGGAAAATTCTGTACGACTTCTGCATTTGCCGCACCCATAAGCAATACGCCCATGGCACCGGCAAAGACTAAATGTTTTTTCATCTTTGTCTCCCCCCATCGGTTGGTTTATAAATTTGTTTGCATACACATTATACCACAAAAAACCGTAAAAAAAAATCCAAACACAAAAAAAATTGGCAAAAAAACTTCGCCAATTTTATAAATTATAAAAAATTCCGCAGAATTTCGCGATTATTTTGCGCGCTCCACATATTCCAAAGTTTCTGTATTAACAACAATTTTTTCACCCTGTTCAACGAATACAGGAACCTGGACACGCACACCATTATCCAAAATCGCAGGTTTGCCCCCCGATCCAGTCGCCGTTTGACCCTTTAAAGCCGGCTCGGTTTCAACAATCGTAGCAACCACGGTTTTCGGCAAAGTGATGGATACCGGGTGACCCTCAACAAAATTCGCACGCACAACCATTTCCGGTGCCAAAAACTTCATTTGTTCACCCAACGAATCGGTTGGCATAGTAAATTGTTCATAATCAGACAGATTCATAAAATATGCATCCGTACCATCAGAATACAAATATTGGCATTCCAAATCCTCGACCATCAATTTTTCAACCTTGTCTTCGGCGCGCCAACGATCGCCACCCTTGTTGCCCGAATCGATATCACGCAAATCAGCCTGAACAAAGGCACCACCCTTACCCGGTTTAACCTTGGTAATGGATGTCACCGAATAACGTTTACCATTATGGGAAATAACCCAACCCACACGCATATCATTTGCAATAAATGAAGCCATAATAATACCTCTTTGATTAAAAATTTACGCACCAATTATAAATAACACATTGTTAAATGCAACAAAAAATCACCAATCGGCAATTTTTCTAAGAAATTAAATTTTATGAGATTATTGGAAACAATCGGTGTTCCAAAAATCAATAATAACGGCACAGATGCGAAGTTATTTGTGAGTGCAGTGTACAAATGCTACATAAACGAACCGCCAACAAGCACTTCACTTTTTTTTCAAGAAATTAAATTTTATGAGATTATTGGAAACAAATACCAACCCGCGGTGTAGTAGACCTACATAAGGGTTGGTATTTGTGATAAGAATCCATAAAATTTAATTTATTACATGCGCATGGGCATTAATACGAATAACGCATCCGTCTTTTTGTCCGTAGATTTAATCGTTGTTGGCGATAATGGATCCTGCATTTCCATTTGGAACTTTTCGCCCTCGACCTGGCCCGCGACATCCAGCAAGAATTTCACATTAAACACAACGGTAAACGAACTATCGCCATTGTATTCAACATCCAATTCCTGGGTCGCGGTTCCAGCATCCGGACTGGACGCGTTAATAACCAATTTGTTTGTTGAAAACGTCAATTGCACAGACTTTGTTTTATCAACAGATGCGACCGACACCAAATCAACCGCGTTCACAAATTGCTTTCTGTCCATAACGGCAATTTTATCGTTGCCTTTTGGAATCACAACGCGATAGTTTGGATATTGTGCATCAACCAATTTACTGGTCAAAATAGCGGCACCAATTGTAAAGCGCGCCTTGGTATCAGATAATTCAACCGTGACATCATCAACATTGGCATCTTCCAACAATTTAGATAACTCACCAATAACACGACGTGGCAAAATCACAGATGGCATAGCGGCACTGTCCACCGGTGCCGGCATAGCACACAATGCCAAACGTTGGGCATCGGTTGCAACCGCGGTTAACATTTTTGATTTGCCTTCCTCGGAAATATGGAAATAAATACCGCCCAAATGATAACGCACATCATCCGTTGGAATTGCGAATTTTGTTTGGTTAATCAAGTGTGCCAAATCACCAGTTGTCATTTGGAACTTTGTGGTTAAATTACTGCCCGCCATGGCCGGGAAATTTTCCGCCGGCAAAGTTGGCAAATGAAATACCGCACGACCACTGGACACGACCAATTGGTCACCAACCTGTTTGAAAGAAATTTCGGCATCATCAGGCAATTTGCGAACAATATCATATAACATCTGGACCGGCACAGTTGTTTTGCCCGCCAAAGTAATATCCGCCGCCACATGTTCAACCAATTCCAAATCAACATTGGTCGCAGACAAAACCAAATCATCAGATACATCCAACTTTACATTCATCAAAATTGGCAAAGTTGCACGCTTTTCAACAATGGATTGCATATGCCCCAGCGCACGGATTAAAACCTGACGAAAAACAGAAAATTCCATAATAAAACTCCTCTACTTATCTTTCTTGTCTTTGTTTTTTTCCTACATTCTGGTTAGCATTTTATCAAAAAACACCGATTCGGTGCAAGGGCAAAAGCCCCGGATTAAAAAAACGCCACTAAAAGTAATTTTCAGTGGCATTAATTTTTACATTTTCATAACTTTTTCCAGTTTTGCACGCAATTTTTTCAAATCGTCGTATTTGGTAATTTTGCCTTTTTCTGCGATTGATATATCACCACTTTCTTCGGACACAACTAATACAGTGGCCGACGACACCTCACTCAATCCCAATGCCGCCCTGTGACGCGTTCCATATTTCCAATTCAAATTATGTTGCGACAGTGGCAATATTGCCCCTGCATAGGCAATCCGATTATTTTCAACAATCACCGCGCCATCATGCAACGGCGTTTTATTAAAAAATATGGTCAGCAATAATTCAGATGTTATTTTCGCATCGACTGCAACACCTTTGCGTTCAATCACAGATTCATCCAATGTGGTTGGAAAAACAATCAATGCCCCCGTGTGTTTTGCCGACATATATTCCACCGCACTGACAATCGCATCCAATGGGGCTGTATTACGTGCTTGCACAGAATCACCATTTTTCCCAGCAAATAATTTACGCCAACCTTGGACACTGCCCATCAGTGCCATAAACTTTCGCAATTCTGGTTGAAACACAACAATCAAACTGATGGATAAAAACAACGCCACCCAATGCAAAAATCCACCAATCAAATCCAATTTTAACAATACGCAAACGAAACTGAATACCCATAACAGTACCAATCCCAACACCCCGCGCACCATTTTTTCAGACGAAGTATTGCGTATCAACTTTTTATAAAAATACCAAACCAAGGCAACAATTACCGCCAACTGAATCAATTCAGATATATGCACCATTTTTTCATCCTTAAATTTTTACATATTATTTTTTAACATTGGATTAACCAAATCCGCAATTGGAATATCCATCCATTCTGGATCATCATCCATCGCCGGCGCGCCATCACGCAAAGCCGTTTCAACTGGTTCACTATCTGCCAACCAATTTTCCAACAATCCACCGGCAAATAGCCCGGCAACAAAACTGACACCACCGGTAAACGGCATCAACAACAACCCCAATCCAGTGGCCGACACAACTTTGCCCGTCAAAGCCGCACCATTTAATTTTATATCTGGTTCGGCCAAATTACCAACAATTTCCACAGTATTTACAACATTCCCCGTCAGCGATAATTTCAACCCACGAACCGGCACAGTCGTCAAAGCCAAATCAATTTCTTCGGCCCCCAGGTTCAAATCACCCGCCAATCGTGCATTAATAGAATTCGTTTCAACCGCAACACCATTACGCGTTTCAATATCGCCATTACGCACTTTCAAATTCACCGCCAACCCAGATATGCGTGCTTTGTCGTGTTTTTTATCTTCGGTAAACAAATCTTGGATATTATGACGCAGGGTTGTTAAAACATCGGCACCATAAATATTTTCAACCAATTGCGGATACGCATAACCATCACCCACAGAATATGCCTGGACCGGACCCGTAATCGTTTGCATCCATTCAGACATATTGCGACCATTTGCCTCGAAATATCCGTATATATCAACCGGCAAACCAACAATAAAGTCATGAATTCTAATTTCATCCATCAATTTTCCAATTGTGAAATCATTTGCATAAACACCGGTTTTGATAAATATACGACCAGTATCATCAATGGTAAAGTCAGACCCCACACGCATTACACCACCGGCAATATCAACATTTGCATCCACACGACCTTTGCCATTTTTATATTTCAAATCAATTTTTGTATTTTTCAAATCCATATCACGATAAACAATTAAATGCTTGAAATCCACAGATACATCCAAATCAAATTTACGAATATCAGACCCATGTAAATTTATATCATGAAAAACATTTAATTCCCTGTCTGGCCGCACCCACCCAGAATACATTTCCGGCACCAATTTCAATAAATTTACATTTTTAGATGCCAAATTAATATTCAACGCCGGAACCTTGCCACCCCAATCATATGAACCCGATACATCTATATCTGTCCCGCGTAATGATACGGTTGATTTCCGCAAAACCAAAGTATCATGATCGCGCAATCCACCCGCAATATTCACAGAAATTCGTGGCAACCCGGTTAAATCAACATCAAACAAATCTTTGATTGCGGCCAAATCGACAATATCACCTTTGACAACAAAATCGATTGGCATCTTGCTTTTTGCTTCCAACGCAACATTTGCAATCAAAGCATTTCCCCCGGTTGATAACGCAACCTTGACCGGGTAAACTTTTCTGTCATCGTTATATTCATCCAATACTATTATAAAAGGATAAACATCGTCACGTGGCCGTATCCAACCATGATATTCACGTGAATCATCCAAATGTACATACCGCAATTGCGCCCCAGACATAAAAAATTTAGTATCCCCATCATCATATAAAAAATCATCTAATTCAATTTTTCCAAACGGACTATCCGGCACAGGAAATTTAGCAATTTTATCATCAACTTTTTTTTCGTCTGACTCGACCTTATTTTCCTGAATTGGTTGCAAAGACGATTCGCCCTTTTCGTTTTTTTCAACTCTGACCGCAACATCATACAATTTAACACTGCGAATAGTTGGCCGATTTCGCAACAGCGATATTAAATCCAATGTCACATCCATACGTTCGGCCGAAAATCCAAATTTTTCTTTTGCCCAATCGGCATTTGCGATACGCACCTGATTTAATTCTATACGCGGACGCAACGAAAACTTCCACGACACGACACCATCAATTTGCACCGGATACCCCGTGGCATTTTGCAACATAGACAAAACACTGCCACGCAAACTTTCCAAATTCACCTGGGACAACGCAATGATGATGGCCGCCACCAGCCCAAAAAAACACAGGCTAATCAATCGCAACCAAAGAATCCATCTTTTACGTCTTGTCATATCTTTATTCCGGCAATTGAAATTCCAAAAATTCCATAACTGACTTCATAAAATCCGGCACAGCCGCCTTTAATGTTATCAGTTTATTTGTCCGTGGATGACGAAATGTTATCCTATATGCGAATAAAAACAACTTATTTGTTGCCAACACCGCCGATAACCCAGAATCAATTTTTTTATCCACACCATACAAATCATCACCAACGATTGGCGCATTCAAACTGAACGCACTGTGAATTCTTAATTGATGTGTTCGCCCTGTCAGTGGCAAAAACGAAACCCACGAAACAATTGAACCCGCATCAGATAAAACTTTATATTCTGTAATTGCACGTTGCGGTTTTTGACCTGTGCCACCATTTATACGTTCTGAGCTATCTACAACCCGACCTTTGACAATATAATTATCAATCACACCACTTTTTGGCGAAACATTACCATTTAACAAAGCCAAATATTCTTTGCGTGCAGTTTTTGTTTGAAATTCCTTTGCCAAACTTTGCGCGGCCTTTTGATTTTTTGCCACAACCAATAATCCGGACGTATCCCTATCCAAACGATGCACCAAAGATATTTTATCATACGGAAATAATGCTGTTGCCATTTTATCAACGGATTTTCTGATACCCGTACCGCCCTGGACCGCCAATCCAGCGGGCTTGTTAAACACAACAATATCGTCATCATTATAAACAATTGTTTTGCGCAACATTTCCAAATCAGACATTGAAAAAGCGTCGCCACTGGTCGTCTTTCTGGCATTTTCGCGTTTTGCATACACAGCAATCGTTGGCGGGATTCGCACAACATCGCCCGCACGCAACACACGATTAGAATCCACACGCGCGGAATTCACACGAATTTGTCCACCACGACAAAGTTTGAAAAATTCACGATTTGGCATCGCCGGAAATTTACGCAAAAACCAGCGCATCAATTTTGTTCCGTCTTCGACCAAAGAAACCGTAATCAATTCAGCCATAAAAAATCATTATTCTCCATACAAAATGGACACAACATTATCACGACCCAAACTGACGCAATTACCTGTTGCACCATTTACAGAATCAGTCCATTTTTTGGTCACCAATGCCTTGCATTCTGAATCAGACAAACCATCAATCGTCACAATAAATTGACGCGTGTTCGATGGATTGACCGACACAGTATAATTACCACCGTACGGATTTTTATTGGACATCGCCAACGCAGTAAATATCGTAGAATTATCAATTTTTGTAAAATCATCATATTCACCCAGCAACTGACGCACACCCAACACGATTTGATAAACCTCGTCATTGACGGTGCTTTGCTTTTGCATACGCATAGCATACGAAATCATACTGATTGCGCCGACGGTGATAACACCCATAATTGCCAGCACGCCCAACATTTCAATCATAGAACGACCAGATTCTTGTCTCATTTTTTCACCTCTATTTGCTTTTCATAAATTATATTCTATCATATAAATCATGAATATTCAATTTTCAGATTTGATTTCGAATGCTCCTGACGCGCCCGGCGTATACAAAATGTATGCCAGTGATCGAACATTATTATACGTTGGCAAGGCTAAAAATTTGGCGAATCGTTTACGCCAATATGTTGATATTTCCAAACTGGAATTACATAAACAGGTTATGCGAACATTGGTGACGGGCGTTGAATGGGAAATCTGTCCAACTGAATCCGACGCATTGCTGCGCGAACAAGAATTAATTAAAACACTAAAACCCAAATACAATATTATGCTGACAGACGATAAAATGTATCCAATGTTGGCATTAACGGCACACGAATATCCACGATTATTAAAATTCCGTGGCAAAATTTCCCAACGCCGTGATGTATTTGGACCATATCCATCGGTTTCGGCATTAAACGACACAATCAAAATGATTCAAAAGGTATGCAACTTACGCACATGTCGCGACACATTTATGCATAACCGTTCGCGCCCATGCCTGCTGTATCAAATTGGCCGATGCAGTGCACCATGTTGCCTACCCCAACCTGAATATCAAAAAAATGTGGCATTGGCGCGTCGCATTTTAACAGGCGACAGTGAACCAATCATCGCAGAATTATCGAATGATATGAAAAAATATTCTGATGCGATGGATTTTGAACGCGCGGCTGATATACGCGATAAAATTATTGCATTAACCCAAACATCAAACCGTGGCCGTCAAAGTAAAAATACATATGAAAAAAATATAGATTGGGATAAAAATGTATCTGAATTGGAAAAATTATTAGGAATAAAAATTGAACGCGCCGGCGTATTTGATAATTCACACCTGTTTGGAAAAAATTCGGTTGGTGCGATGATTTGTTTTGGTCACAACGGATTTACAAAAACAGACTATCGGCATTTCAAACTACAAAACAAATCAAACGCCGGCAATGATATTGGTATGATGGCCGAATTTATCGAACGTGCAGTGCAACATGGTCCCAAATTGGATTTAATAATTGTTGATGGTGGCATGGCACAATGGAACATCGCACATAAAACCGCACCGAATATTCCAATCTTTGGCGTGACCAAGGGTGTTGTTCGCAACGGCGATGAACATTTTATTATGCCCGACGGTTCAATTCTGGATACCATACCAAAAAATTCACCACTGTTTTTAATGCTGCGCTCTGTCCGAGACGAAGCACACAGATTCGTAATCACATATCATCGCGAAAGGCGCGCAAAACAAATGACCGCATCTGTATTGGATGAAATCGACGGAATTGGTCCAACCCGCAAACACGAATTGATACGTCATTTTGGAACGGTCCGTGGCATTATGGACGCAACATTGGCGCAACTGGAACGGGTACCAAAATTGGGTCCGGCCGCCGCAAAAAAAATCTATGCACATTTTCATTCAGAACTGGTATAATAAAACATACAAAAAAATAAAAAGGAGATATAAATGAAAGTTTTTGTAAACCTGTTGTCAATATTTCGCATTTGCGTTGCCTTTGCGATTATACCAACGTTGATGATGCAATGGTATTGGGTATCACTGATACTGTTCGCATTTGGTGCATTCAGTGATTGGTGCGACGGATATTTGGCGCGTAAATTCAAAGTATGCACAAAATTGGGTGGCGTACTGGATCACATTGGCGATAAATTATTGGTCGTAAATACATTTATCATGTTGGCATTAATGATGCGTTTTTGGTTCATCATAATTCCAATCATCATAATGATTGCCCGCGAATTGTATATCAGTGGCCTGCGCGAATTCCTGGGCACACAAAAAATCGAAATGCCTGTACCAAAGGCACGCTTTTCAATGGGTAAAATCAAGACAACATTACAAATGGTGGCGATTTTGGCATTCTTGATGTTATTCGCAATCAGTACGATTGTCACCCCAGATACAATTTCCACAAAATTACTGATTACAATGAATGTGTTGTCCCAGGCCGGAATCATCTTTATCTGGTTTGCATTGGTTGCATCAATTTGGTCTGCAACCCAATACACATTCACATTTATGGAAAAATTAAAAAAGATTAAATAAAGAAAAAACATACATAAAAAAAACTTTGGCGAATGCCAAAGTTTTTTATTTATTCATTAAATTAAAACCACCCGGACTTTTTACTTGGTTTTGTTCCGGCAAATTCCTCCAATGCTTTCTTTTGCTTTTCGGAAAGTTTTGTTGGCACCGTCATAGCAATTTCAATATACAAATCGCCAAAACTGCCCGAACGCTGTGGATTTGGCATACCTTTGCCACGTACACGCAACCGTGCACCAATTTGCGTTCCCGCCGGCACCTTGACCGATAATTCCGTATCATCAATCGTCCGAACATCAATTTCACCACCCAGCGCAAGTGTCGTAAACGGCACATCCACACGTACAACCAAATCATTACCTATGCGTTCAAATTTATCATCGGGTTTAACATGAATATCAATATAAAAATCACCCGCAGGCGCACCGAACATACCGGCCTCGCCCTGGCCTGCCAAACGTAACCGCGCCCCATCTTGGACCCCGGCCGGAATTTTTACATCAATTGTGCGTTGTTTGTGAATAACCCCCGCACCATCACACTTTGAACATTTTTTGGAAATCTTGTGTCCCGTTCCATTACATTCCGGACACGGCGTTTCAACGGCAAAAAATCCCTGGCGCGCCTGGACATATCCACTGCCCCCGCAACGCGGACAAACGGGCGCAGGTTTACCATCATCGGTGCCATTACCATTACATTTATCACATGCGACATTACTGGAAAATTTAATAGTATGCGTTGTGCCAAAATACGCATCCCGCAAAGAAATCGTCACCGTATCCAACAAATCACGACCACGTTGTTGCGCGGCGGCCGAACCACGCCCACCAAATCCGCCAAATCCGTCAAAACCAAACCCACGCATAGCCTCGCGCAATATATCGTCCATACCGGCACCACCCGCAAAGCCTGAAAATCCGCCACCAAACGGATTCCCGGCACCGGCACTGGCACCGTTTCCGCCGGCAAATGCGGCATCGCCAAACCGGTCATATGCGGCACGTTTTTGTGGATCTTTCAGAATATCAAACGCGTTATTAACCTCTTTGAATTTTTCTTCGGCGGTTTTATCACCCGGATTTTTGTCGGGATGATATTTCATAACCAATTTATGATATGCCTTTTTAATATCGGCATCCGACGCATCGCGCGCCACGCCCAAAACTTCATAAGGATTTTTATTCATAATAACAATCTCTTTTATTTATGTCGGAAATATAGTCCATTTATAAAAAAATTCAAGTCCCCTTAAATCCCCATAAAAGCCACCAAAAAAATCAGACTTGCGAAAAAATTAATAATGTTCTAATAATAATGTTGCTATGACAGAAAACAAATCATCTTATGACGCGTCCGATATCCAGGTGCTCGAGGGTCTGGAACCCGTCCGCCTGCGTCCCGGTATGTATATCGGTGGCACGGATGAAAAGGCGTGGCACCACCTGCCCGTTGAAATTATGGATAACAGCATTGACGAGGCTGTGGCCGGATTCGCAAAAAAGATTACTGTCAATTTGATTGATTCTAAAACGATTGAAATCACCGACGATGGTCGCGGAATTCCGGTCGATGAACACCCAAAATATCCGGGCAAATCAGCGCTCGAGGTTATTTTAACCACCCTGCATTCTGGGGGTAAATTTAATAACAATGTATATAAAACATCGGGCGGCTTGCATGGTGTGGGTTCTGCGGTTGTGAACGCATTATCATCAAATATGGATGTGACAATTTCCCGCGACGGATACGAATGGCACCAAACATTTTCACGCGGCAAAACAACATCCCCAATCGAACGCGGCATGGCAACAAAAAACCATGGAACAAAAATCAGATTCACAATCGATGATGAAATCTTTGGCGAAAACGCTGTATTCAAACCGATTAAAATTTATCGTATGGCACGTGCGAAATCTTTCCTGTCGCGCGGAATAAAAATTGATTGGATTTGTAATCCAGAATTACTGACCGAAGATATGAATATTCCGGCCACAACCACATTTTATTACCCAAATGGGGTCAGTGACTTTTTGGCCGAAAAAACAGATTCCAAACCGCATATTTTACCACGCATGTTTTCTGGCTCGATTGATTTTCCAGACGATTCGGGGCGTGTTGAATGGGCATTAACATTTTTAACAGATGAAAATGGCGCGGCATCTGACGACGGATTTTTTGCATCATATTGTAATACAATTGCCACAATTGACGGTGGCACACACGAAAGCGGATTTAAATCTGCAATTACCCGCGGAATCAAGGCATATGGTGAAAAAATAAATAACAAGGCGGCCGCCACAATCGTCAGTGACGATGTTTTCGATTCGGTTGCGGCAATCGTATCTGTGTTTTATAAAACACCACAGTTTTTGGGCCAAACCAAGGAAAAGTTATCCAACCCCGAAATTGCACGTTATGTCGAAAATGTTTTGCGCGACCCATGGGAAATGTTTTTGGCATCTGATCCAAAAACCTCTAACGCATTATTGTCATTTATAATCAATTTGGCAAACGCGCGTATTAAAACCAAACAGGTCAAAGATATCGCTCGCAAAACCCCGACAAAGCGGATTCGTATGCCGGCGAAATTGGCCGATTGTTCTAAACACGGTGTCGAAGGAACAGAACTGTTTATTGTCGAAGGCGAATCGGCCGGAGGAACCGCGAAACAGGCACGCGACCGCGCGACCCAGGCCATTATGCCCCTGCGGGGCAAGGTTCTGAACGTTCTGTCTAATTCTGACGAACGGTTCAGTGCGAATCGTGAATTAAACGATTTGATTGATATTATCGGTGCCGGCACGGCCAAGGATTGGAACGACGACAAATTGCGTTATGAAAAAATTATCGTCATGACCGATGCCGATGTGGATGGCAGTCATATTGCATCATTATTGATGGCATTTTTCTATCAATATATGCCGCAACTGATTTATGGGGGTCATTTGTATTTATCATGCCCACCATTGTATAAATTCACCTGTGGCACCGAATCGTTCTATGTGGATTCCGACGAAGAATTGGAAAAATTAAAGAACGAAAAATACAAAAATAAAAAGGTGGAAATTTCCCGATTCAAAGGTTTGGGCGAAATGATGCCAAATCAATTAAAGGAAACAACCATGTCACCAAAAACACGTCGACTGATTCGTATTGAATTACCACCACGCACAGACGACGGGGCCGAGGATACTGAAAAAACCCGTACAATCGTGACCGAATTAATGGGTAAAAAGCCAGAATTCCGATTCAAATTCATCACCGAACACGCCCAATTTGTCAAAGATTTATTTGTGTAAAAAATCCCCAGAAACCAAATATCAAAATAGAATTCAGTTGGCGGAATCCAGCAGATATGCCATTATATTTCATTATATTACTTGCATTCCGCAATTAATTGTGCAATCTGTGCGCTCAACATCAAATCGGACGCCTGCATCTTTTCAATTTGTTTTATTGCGTACATAACGGTTGCATGATCACGATTGCCAACATATTGACCAATTTCAGACAAAGACAAACGTGTAGAATTTTTCAAAACAACCATTATCATCTGACGTGCTAAAACCAATTGACGCGCACGCCCCGCCCCACAAATCGCATCATATGAAACACCCAATTTTTCGCACATATTTTTTACCATAGCAATTGGTGTCTTGAATTTTTCCAATGTATCACCCAACAAATGTTCCGCGATTTCCAATGTGACGCGACCACCCATCAATTCAGAATATGTTTTAATTTTATTTGCAACACCACTTATCATGTGGCCATCATTTGCAATACGATTCGCAATTGCATCCGCGACATCGGTGGCAACACCTGCCCGAACCAACATTGTGCGTTTAACATTTGCATTTGGCGCAGTAATATCTGCAACCAAGCCCGACGCCAACAACGATTGTGCACGACGGTCAAAACCTGTTAAATTATTTGGTGAACATGGGGCCGTCAAAACAACATTTTTACCAGATGCGCGCAAATCCATAACCAACTGCAAAAATTCATCCATTGTTGCGCGTTTACCCGCCAAAGCCTGGACATCGTCTAAAATAAACGTATCACAGTTGCGACAAAAATCTTTGAACGCGAAAATTGTTCTGTTGTGTAATGCACGTGTAAATTCCGCAACAAATTGACCACCGGTCATCAAAATCGCATTTTGTGATTCAGATTTTATGCAATCCGCCAACAAAGTTTTGCCTGTGCCCGCCGCCCCATAAATAAACAACGGTGAAAAAGATACCGCACCCGTTGCCACCTTTTTTGCGGTCGACAACACAAACGCATTTTCATCCGACGCGATAAACGCATCAAATGCAACCGGGGCCACCGCATCCATAACCGGGGCATAGGATTGCACATTGTTATCATTTGCAATTTTGGAAACCGGCGCAGTTCCACGCACAACTAATTTAACATCCAAATCAAATGCGCGCGCGACATTTTGTAATGTTGCACCATAAACACTGGAAATATAATCGGCCGAAAATTGATTTTGCGCGGCCAACACCAAAACATTATCAGAAATTTCAAAGGACAAAGGCGCAATCCACGAAGTCCAAGCCGCAAAATCCATCTGCTGTGCAATCATATCTTTGATTGTTTTCACATCTATGTTTTTTGTTGCTGCCTGCATGCCGTTTCTCCTTTCCTTCCTTCTAAAAGAGTTTCCTGCCCGCGTCAAGAGTATAAAAACCACCTGCACATAAACATTAAATTTGATTCACCCGAATTTTTTGCATCAGTTTTACAAAAATTCATACATCAAATTAATATTTATATATTGCCCTACTTTTTTACTCTCTCGCTTATAAAGATAATGCCGCACAAGTTCGAATAATATGTTTATATTACATTCGCTTATACGACCGCCCCCTGCTTTTGTTTCTCTCGTCTTTTTTGTTTCTTTTGACAATGGAAAATGTATTACATAAAAATACGTTTTCAACAATTTCTTAAAATCATTTTTTAATTTTACATTTTGACAACGATTCGTTTTTTCCCCAGATTTACGCCTTGTGTATAGACATTGTATATACAAGATTTTAATCACACACGAACATAACCGCCATCGACTTTTCGCACCAATCCGCGTAATTCCAATACAACCAAATCGCGTTTGATTTCCGAAACTGATTTTTTGACAACATCTGCCAATACAGATTCAGAAACAGGAACCACCCCCAACGCATCCATAATTAAATTTTCAGATTCTGAATTTTTCACATTTTTTGAACCATTTTTCACCACACCCGAATCTGAATCGAAAAAATCCTGCACCCCGGAACAAAGTTTTGCCGCACCCGACGCAATCAAAGAATTCGGTCCCATGGCCCGCGCATCCGCCGGATGCCCCGGCACAGCCCACAATTCGCGCCCCATATCAATTGCGAATCGCGCGGTGCGCATACTGCCCGAATTCAAATCAGCCTCACTCAAAATCAACTTACTGGCGATACCGGCAATCCATCGATTACGTTGCACAAAGTTTGACCCCTTTGGTACAAAACCAATTGGCATTTCGCTGACCACGACGCCACGTTCGATAATTTCATAATACAACGATTCGTTTTCCAACGGCCAAATATAGTCCACACCGCCGCCCAAAACCGCAATAGTCTGGGCATTACCCGCCGCACGCAGTGCACCCCGATGCGCCGCCGTATCCGTGCCAATCGCCATCCCGGACGCCACCGCCACGTTATGTTCCGCAAATGCACATGCCAAATTACCCACAAAATGCAATCCTGTGGCCGTCGCATGTCGGGTTCCAACAATACCGACACACGGCCGCCGCAAAGTTTCCAAATTTCCGCGCGTGCAAATAACCGGCGGATGCCCTTTGACATTTTTCAAACTCACCGGATAAAAATCATCATCCTCAGATACAAATACGGCACCAATTTCATTTGCCGCATCGATTTCGCGCCGCACAGAATCCACCAATTCTGTATTCGAACGCAAACTGTCCGCCGCCGCGGCGACCGATCCAAATTGCCGCACCAATTTTTCATACGAAACGGGCCCAATTCCCGGCGAACGTAAAATCAATAATTTATCAAATATATCCGACATTTATCCCAACTTTTTTTCACCTGCAAAATACAACACCCACCCCGCATTTGCAACAAAAAATGCCCCGCGAACACAGGGGGGCAAAATCGAATCAAAAATCACACAGCACCTATTTTTTGTAATACCCATCATACCATTTAATTAAATTGGCATATTTATCATTCTTGCAATCCTGATTATTCGCATTTTCAGATTTACCACAGAATTCTTTCAACTCTTCTACCAATTCAACAAAATACCCATACCGCGCATTATTTTCATCTTTGAATACCTCGGCCTGGGACGCAATTAATTGCACAGACGACAAATCCTCATTTTTTTGTCCCTGAACTGCACCACCGATCAATTTATTTCCAAATAATTCCATTGCGCCAACACCGATACCGGCACCACCAACCGCGCCACCGATTGTCCCCCATGTTCGCGCAGACTTTTTCGCATCCAGTATTCGCGCCTCCATCTTGGCCTCGTCAACCCAAGAACCACAGGTGATATTTTCGCCCCACTCGAAATATCGCGGTTGAATATCGGACACGTTAATCCGCGAATCTTGTGACCGCATACCGACCAATACGAAACACACATTATTTTCAGGATGCTCGACATCTTCGACCATGGTCGCATAACTGGACGTATTGCTGTCTCGGGCCGCCCAAACAAAGGTATTATTCATCCCAATATTATTGCGCACACAGGCCATTCTTTCCGCATCACGATTAATTGGCGCAGGCTGTGGCGCATCATCAACAACGGCAACAACACCGGTCGCATTTTCCACCCCGGCCGATGATTTAATCGCAGAGTGCAATTGCGCACTTGGCAAAATAATCGCGCGTGCCCCAGGCCTTTGCGCACCAATCGTGGAACGCCCCACCGCAAACGCCGGCAACACCGCCAAAACACACAATAAAAAGACCAATTTTTTCATGGAATTTCCTACAAACTCTTTGGCGCATTATACCACAAAACGCACTTTTTTTCAAGATATTTGCTAAGGAAGAAAAATCAAATATCGAAATAGAACGCATAGATGCTTTTGATTCCGGCGAGCACAAAAAAAACTAAATATCAAAATAGAATGCAACAGATACGCAGTTATTTGTGAGCACAAAAAAACCAAATATGGAAATAGAACGAGGTAGATACGAAGTTATTTGCGAGTGCAGTGTCCAAACAAAAAAAACCAAATATCAAAATAGAATGCAACAGATACGCAGTTATTTGTGAGCGTAGTGTACATACAGCTACATGAGCGAACAAATAACAAGTAGATGTGCAGTTATATTTCCATACTACTTCCGCCACTTCCATTCGATGGATGATTCAACACCACTAACCAATCGCACAATATTTTCGCGATGCCGAATTGCGACCAAAATTGCAGTTGCCAAAAACGCTGCGCCCACGGCGGCCGACATCACAAATCCCAAAATCGGCACCAGGCAAAAAACCACCACCGCCCCGGCCGATGATTTACCAGATGTCAGCGCGACAATCAACCACTCGATGCCACACACAACAAAAATAATCGGATTTATCGCCAGCACGGTTCCAAACATCGACGACACGCCCTTGCCCCCGTGAAACCGCAAAAAGATTGGAAAACAATGCCCAACCACGGCAAAAAATCCGCACCACGCGCCAAAACCGACGGATCCAACACGGCACCCCAACCATACAGCAATCATCGCCTTGGCCATATCCAGAATCCAAACCAATCCGGCCATACGCAGCCCCCCCACACGCATCACATTGGTTGCGCCGATATTACCACTGCCGACGCGGCGCAAATCGCCCCGCCCCATCAATTTAGTCAAAATCAGTCCACACGGGATGCTTCCAAGCACATATGCAACCAAAACGATAAAAAAATACAACATTTTTGATAATTCTCCTTGATTTTAATTTTGTTTGATATAAAATTACCACGAACAAGTTCAAAATAACAAGGGAAAATAAAAAATGGCAAATCACAAGTCATCTAAAAAAAGAATTTTGGTCACAATTAAAAAGAACGCGATTAACACCGCCCGGCGCAGTGCTGTAAAAACCGAAACGAAAAAGGCTTTGGCGGCAATTGCAACTGGGGATCGCGCGGCTGCGACAATCGCCGTGCGCAACGCGGAAAGTAAAATTATGAAATCCGCCGGCAAAACAATGCCGAAAAAACGCGCCGCACGCAAGGTTTCGCGTTTAACCAAAAAACTTTCCAAAATTGCTTAAAAAAACATCGGACAAATGTCCGATGTTTTTTTATGTCATCCTGAGTGAAACGAAGGACCCAGGTCAATATAGAGCCGTCGGCTTTGCCGACACTTTTTTTATTTACTGGTTTGCCACGTCGCCGCGCCCGGCCCGGGGCAATGCCCCAGTTGGTCTTGGCTCCTCGCAATGACAAAAAGGGGCCCCGGGAGCCCCTTTTTGTGGACGGCGCGACAAACGGGGGACGATGCCCCCATTTCATGCACATAAAATCAAAACTGATTAATTTACGGCGTTGAATATCACCGAACGGAAGCCCTCGTGGTTGCTACGAACGAGGTCCGCGCAGTCGTACGCACAGTAGCGCGCACAATCAGCCGCCGAACTGTACGTGGCGAGGAACCCCCACACTCCATTATCCGTGGTATTCGTATCGCCACCACTTGTTAAACCCGTTGCACGGCACCAGCAACTTGCGCTGCTCTGATTCCATGCCGCATTACTTAATTGACTTGATGTTGCTGCAACGCCCAAAGAAGTTCCACTCACATTATTACACAATCCCTCGCCATACACGGTGCCGCTTGCGCTGTTGCCGTTGTTGGTCCACGTCACGCGCCAGGTCGGGCCACTTGGCACGTCGGAATCGTTGGTCACGTTCGGCCCCGCCGTAAATGTGCCACTACCCGCATTGGCAAAGAACGTTTTGCTCACCGTGTCATACATACCGAGCGCACTGTCGGAAAGCCTGCGGACAGGGATGAAATTTTGCGTCAAAATATTATTGTTGTACATCTTGAAATAATATATTCTACTACGATTAAATGTTACAGAACTGAGATTTCCGCCATCATTAACCGCAAACAAATATGCACGTCCTGTATAAAAGTTATTACCATATGTTGAACTAGATACTTTCGTTCCATTCACTTCGATATCACCATTTTTGATACTTACTGCATAATCCGTACCATCATACCAAATAGCCTCATCATAAAGTATGTTTCCACCCATACGTATACCAATTTTACTACCAGCTTCATCAAAGTTAAAACCGGACACACCAGAGGTAGAAGACAATCTACCTCCAAACACAAACGCAGCACCCAAACAACGTGCCTTCAAATCAAACCCCATATCTCCAGATATAGAATAACCCAAATCAATATACTGTGTCCCGGTGGATTCGATATACTCCAACTGCTGATATCCTGGGTCGTTGGTGGATGATGTGCCGTTCGTGTTCGTTGCCAAAATCGGGGCAAAGAAGTTATAAAACGGGTCGTTGATTTCGTACCAATGCGGGGTGCCGTCGGTACCTTCGACCAGCAGGCATTGCCGATATTGTGGGCAAGTGTCCGTCGGGCGGGTTTGCTTGCCCGTCGCCAACGCCGCGATGCGGTTCGCCTGGTCAATCGTATTTGTGACGACACTGTTCACCGTCGCAATCGCCGCAGTCAGCTGACTATTCAGCCCACTGAACGCCCCCGCCACATGTTGCGTGGTCGCAATTTTGATTGCCAAATAACAATATGAACTTTCCGTCCAATCTTCCTCGACCGGTGTAGCCAACTGGTAATAAACCACAACCGGTTTCCCCGCGGCATACTGCCCCGCCAGCCAAGACTTAAACTCACTGGTTGTTGGATATGTAGAAACAAGAGACATTGCAATACATTGACCATTGTTACAAGTTGAAATTCCATTTTCCATATCGCTAGTATTATACCATATGCCAGATTTATGCGATAATACATTAGATATAACAGGATATAACTCGGCATTGTTGCCGCCGGTTGCCGGTGCATTATACAATATGCTTAGAGCGCGATAATAAACAAGACCGTTATAAGTACTCGTGGTTTGTGTCCACTCTTCCGTTCCCTTCAGCACCTTGACCCCGACGCGGCGTGTGATTTTACCGGTTGTTGCATCGTATGAATCGGCGACATCACCGACTTTGCGCAGGACCATATCGCCTTGGCGAAAGAAAACCGGGTCAATCGGGTTTGTCGGTGTCGGCGTGCCGTTCTGTGTCACGGTTCCGGTTGCCGAAGTATAGTTCATCACCGTCCCGTCACATGTCTCACACCGCGGATCATAAGGCGTATACGCCGTCGCCGTGGTATCCAATGAAATCAATATATTATCATCTGGATGCACAGGTGCACTCGCTGTTCCAAATATAGGTCGCATGCCAACACCGTTATCAGGAATAGTCCATGTAACCCTGGTGCCTGTTTGCGGTCCTGGCCGATATATCACAGCACCAGAAGCATTATAAACCACAATAAAATGCATAGTGCTAAACGGGGTAATACTAACAACTGTTTGTCCAGCGGTCACGGGCATAATTTCAGAATATGTTGTGTTGGCATCATCATATGTGTAACTGCCATTAGCATCGTATGCGCCGCTGATAGCCAAATTTTTATTCCATAAATTCTGACACGGATTCGTCGCCCACACCGGCACGGTAAACAATAATGCAAACAATCCAAACAAAATCTTTTTCATCTGTCTCCCCTTTGCTTTCGTGGTATTTTTTGTTTGTTTCAGGACCAAGCCTTGTCTTGTCGCCGATTTCGGCGGTTAAACAGCGGGAATTGTTTTCGGGGCAAAATCCCGAAACAAACAAAAAATACCGCCTCAATCAAGAGTGCGGTCGGGGTGTTCAAAAATCATCAAAACCATGTGATCCCATATACCTTGCGATATACAGCACCCCGAACCGGTACCATCGTCGGGGTTTAATCATTGGATATATCCATATACAAAATTTTCGTTATACAAAAAAATTTGCGCCAACGAAAAATTTTATATATGTCGGCGCAAAGTCTGAATCTGTCATTTATCGCAAAACCGAATCGGTCCTGCTTTCGGATAACAGTGCAAACCCTGCACCGGGTTTTGATAAGGCTTTTGAAGGCCCCGAATTCAACTCCGATTGAATTCTGATTATTAGTATAGAAAATGGAAACAACCCTTGGCAATAAAAAAATCCGCCGAAGCGGATTTTTTAATTCAATGGTGTTCCCCAATTTTGTTGGATACTGCGTTCCGCATCCAACGGACTGATTAATACCTGGGGCGTCAGGATAACAACCAACACATCACGGCCGGATGTCGTAGAACGTGACCCAGACAATGCCATAAAGTCAGGATCGCCCAAACCATAACGTGTGTCATTATTCTTTTGCTTTTCAAACCCAGATACAACCAACATTTGGCCGGATTCCATAATAACCTCTTGCATAAAACTGCGTTCTTCGACCTCGGGCAATTGCAATGTGACCTCGCCAATCGATTGGGTCGACATTTTCACCAATTCACGCACAGACATTCTGAACAACAACAAAATTTTGCCATTTTCCAAAACATTCGGCAACAATTGCATTGAAAAACCAGTTTGTAAATCCGCCTGGTCAACGGTACTGGATTCGACCGTTGTAAAGTTGCGAGATTCAAAACGTTTGATATATCCGGTTGATGTCATATTGCTGACCGGGGCAACACGATTATTACGCGTCGTCACACCAACATTTGTCACCAAAGACACCTTGCCCTGTTTTGCCAAAGCCTCAATCAAGCCGGCACTGCCCGCGCCACGCGCCAATGATCCGTTCATAATTTGATCATTTGTATATGCGCCACTGACCACACTGCCGTTTTCGACGTGCGTCGCACCCGTTGTCGCAGACAGCGCGTTTGACAACACGGCGATGTTCATCGAACTGGCCCCGACGGCCGCCAAGTTATTCTTGGGGTTCGCAACGATATTCAACCCAGATGTAGAATTTATCGCCGCCGCCAAATTCAACCCGAATGCCGAATCGTTCGCGATTGATACCTGTAAAACCTTGACATCAATTGTCACCAATTGCGACAACCGTTTGTTTTGCCGATCAACATAGTCACTGATACGCGCCAACACAGACGGTGGTGCCGTGGCGGTAATTGTTCCCAAACTGCGCGACACGGTGAAATCAGAATTTTCCGCATTACCAACAATCGCGGTCAGGGCCTTTTCAACCTCGTCCCATTCCTTCATTGTTGATTCCAGCACAACATTACTGGAATTATCGGTCGACACGGCGGTCTGGTACGAAATATCGGTCCCCAGCGCATACAATGAAAACGTGCGCGTTTCCGTTTCATAAAACACAATCGAATTTTTATCATAATACCACAACAGGTCTAAATCGGTTGCAACCTGGGACAGCAATCCGGACAATTTACCGGTATATGCGACATTGATTGTCTTTTTCAATTTTTCAGAATTAATTTGCCTGTCGATTTTAACCGGAATATGTGTCACAGTATTGATATTATTCGCCAAAACCTGCAACGTCACAGGTTCATCCAGCAAAATCGTAATGCCCGTATCCGTTTCAAATTGCGCCGGCAAATTATTGCGATGTTCCAGCGATATCGATTTATTCCCCAACCATACACCTTCGGATACAGATACCGTATCGCCACTGGCCACCTTGGCACGGGGATTTTTTGCCATTTCAAACGCATCATACGCGTTAACGAAATCCTGGTCAACGGTCGCCGCAACCTTGGCCGATTGTTCACGCGCACAGCCCGCCAGCACAGCCCCCAGAAACGCAAACACAACAAATTTTTTCAACAAACTTCTCATATCTCTATATCTCCCACCAAGCATTTAGTCTTCGTTAGTAGAAATCACCAAAACCAAATTTCCCTTGTAAAACTTGGCATACGGCACAGGTGTCGCACGTCCAAAATTACGCACCAACGCAGACGCAACATCTGTAAAACGACCCTTGAATACAGCACTGGCCTCAATCGGGTATTCGCGCGATGTCGCCCATACCAAATCCCAGCCCTCTTTGTCGCACCAATTTTGTAAAACCTCACGCAAGGTCTGGCCATTGGCGACAACCCAAGAACGAACCTGGTCCGGTTGTGATTTTGGCGCCTGGGCATCAGATTTTACCCCAATTTCGGCAATATCGGCATCGTTATCCATTTCCATAAACACGGCGTCCGCCGCACCATTACGCTTTGTGCAATTTTTACGACCACTGCGCGATACAGCCAATACACTGCCACCGTCATCTTCTAGCATATCGCGACGCAACAAAGGCATTTCGGCACCATTTTCGCATTCGTCGTCAAATCCCATTGGAATCCGGTTCCCGTGCAGCATATTTGCACCACCCGTCCAACCAGTTCCATTGAAATCAAACGTATTATCAACAATCATATCATCGCCAATTTTGGACACAATACGAATATTATCAGAATTTTTTACACCCGGTTTATCATCGCACTTTACAGTCACGTCCGCGTCCGAACCCGCAATTGGCCACGCAGGAACATTACCATATTCCGCGACCGGCGCCGGTTCCGCATCACGCGCATCATTTTGCGTCGCACGATGTTCGATTATGTCACCGTTAACAAAAACCTCGGACGTGGTCACCTGGGGCAAATAAGAATCAGCAAAGCAATAGCCAGCCGCCGTTGCAAACATTGCAAAAATCAAAAACTTACGAAACATTTAAAGGTCCTTTCTTTCAATCTAGATGCTATTATTATAACAATTTGACCGAATCTGTGCAAGACCAAAAAAGTCTTTTCACACAAAAACATACGAATCGCAAAAATGTGTGTTATACTAACATACAAATCCATGGAGTTTAATTATGCAAAATACAGTTATCTTGTCTTTGTCCGTTTTGATTTTTATCGCTATTATCGTGATGTTCGTCCATATAAAAAATATGAACAATAAAATCACAGAAATCACAAAAACAATAACATTTCAATATAACCTTATTGTAAAAATTCAATCGATGTTAAAAAATAAAAACGCAACAAATGCGGTGGCTGAAAATGCGGA
The DNA here is from genome assembly GCA_902799285.1 of uncultured Pseudomonadota bacterium. GTDB lineage: Bacteria > Pseudomonadota > Alphaproteobacteria > Rs-D84 > Rs-D84 > Enterousia. The sequence goes on along the minus strand of CADCAA010000001.1, from coordinate 35,545 downwards.
AATCATCTATTCGGATTTATTACAGAATTTGATTCCAATTATGGCCGCAATTGATGTAATGCCACGCAACACGAACGAACACCCGTTGTGGCGCGCACTGGGCGGAATTATGGATGAATATGCAAAAAATCCATTTGCATTGGAAAAATTGCGTCGTTGCATTAAATTGGACAGTGCCATTGCACACAACGTCCAAAACTACCTGGGTCGCGCAAATAAATTGCTGCAATACCTGACCACAACGGAACCGGATGGCATATTGGCATCAACATTCACTGACGGCCTGTTGGGACAATCACTCACATTTTTCAGCCAGGCCCAACAACTCGCAGAAACGGACGAATAAATTTGAAATTAACACACGACACTATTCGCGAAATATCAAATGCACGTGGCGAACCCGCGTGGTTGACCGATTGGCGATTGGCGGCATTTGACGCATGGAAAAAAATGCAGGAACCACATTGGGCGGAAATAGATTATACACCGATTGACTATGATTCATTCGATTATTATGCCACACAAAAACAAATCGATAATTCTGAATTGGCGGACACATACAAAAAAATGGGATTGCCTGAATCAGAACAGCGTGCCCTGTTGGGCATGGCAACCGATACGGTAATCGACAGCAAATCTGTCCACACTTCATACACCGACGAATTATCAAGGCTGGGTATAATATTCTTACCGTTTTCCGATGCGGTAAAACAACATCCTGATTTAGTAAAAAAATATCTGGGGACCGTTGTGCCGGCAACTGACAATTTCTTTGCCGCATTAAATGCCGCGGTATTTTCAGATGGCACATTTGTATATGTTCCAAAAAACACAAAATGCCCCATTGATTTGGCCAGTTATTTTCGTATTGAAACGGCAAAAATCGGACAATTCGAACGCACATTGATTATCGCAGATACCGGCGCAGAATTAAAGTATATGGAAGGTTGCAGCGCCCCACGTCGCCCAAATCATCAATTACACAGTGGTGTTGTTGAAATTGTGGTCCTGGATAATGCGCATGTTAAATATTCAACAGTACAAAATTGGTATGCCGGCAAACATAATGGCAAATCCACAACTGGCGGTATTTTGAACTTTGTGACAAAGCGTGGAAAATGTATGAACAACGCAACATTGGATTGGACACAAATTGAAATTGGGTCATCCATGACATGGAAATATCCATCCACGATTTTGGCCGGAAACAATGCGCATAGCGACTTTTACTCATTAACAATTACACGTGGCGCACAACAATCGGATACGGGTACAAAAATGATTCATATTGGCAATAATTCTGTATCAAATATTTTGTCGTATGGTGTTGCACTGGGACATTCAAAACAAACTTTCCGCAGTCTGGTCAATTTCACAGGCGAAAATTGTACCAACGTATCTAAATGCGATACAACAATTGTTGGCAATGATGCAATTGCAAACACAATACCAACAATCATACATACAAATAATACCAACAATCAATCGCACGAGGCAAAGACCGGCGCAATCGATGCCGAAACATTATTCTTTTTGGAACAATCCGGAATTGATACAGACCAGGCAATCGCCCTGATTATTGGTGCCAACGCAAATCCTATTATATCCAGATTACCTATGGAATTTTTGGTTGAATCAAAACAACTGATACAAATGGCAATACACGGGGAATAAATACAATGTTAAACATAAAAAATTTATCAGTATCAATTGACGACCGGGTTTTATTGAACAATATAAACCTGAACATAAACGCGGGCGAACTACACTTACTGGGCGGACATAACGGTTCTGGCAAATCAACTTTGGTCCAAACAATTGCCGGTGCACCTGAATCCAAAATCACATCTGGACAAATAATTTTTGATGGGATTGATATAACAAACGAATCTGCAACCCGTCGCGCATTATTGGGAATATTCCTGGGCGCACAAAATGTTCCAGAAATTCCGGGTTTATCGGTATTAAGTTTCCTAAAACATTCAATCGCCGCGCACACACATTTTGAAACAGGACGCGATTTATCAATGGCCGAATTTTTGGAATCTTTGGAATCCGCACGCAACGAATTAAACATTCCACGTGATTGGCTGGACCGCAGTATCAATGTCGGATTTTCCGGTGGCGAACGTAAAAAATTGATGCTGTTGCGACTGATTATGACACAACCAAAACTTGCAATTTTGGACGAACCTGATTCCGGCGCAGACAGCGCGACCCAGCAACAAATTGCGGATACAATAAATAAAATGTGCAACACAACATTTATATTTATCAGTCATCAAAAAAAATTCACAGATTTAATTAAACCAACAAACACAACACTATTGGAACACGGTGAAATAAAGAAATAACCAAAAGGAGGGAAAAATGATGAACGGAATAATAGTTTTTATCGGCATGGTAATATTATTATGGTTCGGTCGTTCTATTTTAATACCATTATTGGTTGCAATATTTTTATGGTATTTAATAAACGCAATCGCGGCATACTTTCGTAAAGTTTTGCCATTCAGTTATTGTGTAAAAAAATGTCCAACATTTTGGCCTGAATTTTTCAACATAGTTTCTATCATTTTGGCCGCAACCAGTTTGGGATATTTGTTTTACGCATTTGCAACACAAATAAATCCTATGTTTTCAAAACTGGTCGCACGCATCCCAGAAATCCAGGAAAAATTGGTCGACATCAGTACAACAATCTTTCACCAATTGGGATTGACATTTGACATCAATATGTTCCCGAATTTGACCGATATAGTAAAAACAGTCGGCTCGTCGGCGGCAAACCTGGCGACATCATTGGGTATGATTTTGATTTACATTTTGTTCCTGTTCGTGGAACAAAGTACATTTCATAAAAAACTGGATAATTTATTTGAAACAAAATCCAAAACAACAAAATTCAAATTCATTATCGACAGTTTCGATAAAAATATGAAAAAATATTTATTTGTAAAAACAGTCATCGCCGCCGCAACCGGAATCGGCGCATACATATGGTTGCGTTTAATTGGCCTGGAATTCGCAGGCGTATGGGCATTCTTGGTATTTATAATGAATTATATCCCGACAATCGGTTCAATTGTTGCGTGCGCATTACCAATTCTATACGCATTGATTTCGGGCGATTCGTTAAATTTACCGATTTTAACCGCCGGCGGATTGATAATACTGGAAATCATATTTGGAAATATATTGGATCCAAAACTGATGGGAAAAACATTAAACCTGTCGACATTGGCAATATTAATAAACTTGGTATTCTGGGGATTATTATGGGGCATCGCAGGAATGTTTTTCAGCGTTCCAATTTTGGCGGCAATATTTATCATCACCGCACAATTTGATTCAACCCGTTGGATTGCGGTCCTGCTTTCCGCCGACGGTCAAATTCCAGAAAAAACAGGGGACTAATTTTTCGCGCTATACGCATTAAATCCGCCACTTTTACAAAGTGGCGATTTTTATTTTAACCTGTTCAAAATCGCAATTGCATTCTCCAAAATCACACGCGCAGATTCCGAATCCAAATGCTGTTTAATATCACGCACACGCACCCGGCCCATACTTTCCTGTGCCGATGTCGACGTTAACGTTTCATCCACAAAGCAAATTGGCACACCCACCTGCCCTGCCAAATCATTTGCAAATTTGCGCACCATTGCCGTAGTATCTGATTCCGTGCCATCCATCCGCAACGGCAATCCAATCACAATTCCACCAACCCGCTCTTGCCTTACCAATTCGGCAACCTGATCCACCACGGATTTATTTGGCATCGGATTTATTACCGGCCGCGCAAAGACAATTTTACGTGTTTCATCACTGATTGCGACACCGGTCCGCCGTGCGCCCCAATCAACACCAATGACACGTCCATTTTTAGGAAAATCCTTGAAATCAGGCAAAATCATAGTATAATTCCTTTACTTTACAAATATAGGATCGAAAATGGCATTTAGCAAGCAACAATTACACAAATTCGCAGATTTGATTAAAATTGAAATCTCTGACGAAAAATTGGAACAAATGAACATCGACGGCGTTGTCGAATGGCTGGATAAATTACAGAAAATCGATACAACCGGCGTTGAACCACTGTTAAATCCATCTGAACACGAATTGCCAGTGCGGGCGGATGTTGTCACCGATGGGAATATGCGTGATAAAATATTAGCCAATTCACCTGACAAGGCGGGTGTTTCGCGTGGATATTTTGCGGTACCAAAGGTTATGGATGCTGATTAACAACGGGGTGTATCATGACAAAAAAATATGGTTTACAATTATCAAATCCAACCTTTGACATAAATCAGGATTGCGGACAGATAACTGCAAAACAGGCCAAGACATACATCCGCGAACTTGTCAATTTGCGCACAATTCCGCAGGAATCTTGTTTATACGATTTGTCTGTCCAGTTTTTTTCGCACGATAGTCAGAAATATTATTTATGCAGCACCCCAGATTATAAACCGGAATTACGCAAAGATAATAACGGATGGATGAGTGTAAAAATAAATAACAAAGGTTGTCGCAAATGTGCAACCGAAGATTGCTTAAAAAATATATATTCTGGCAAATGCACCGATGAATTTGCCTGTGCGGTTATCGGTAAAAAATTATTTGCTGAAAAATACACAAACACAAAATAGGAAGAAAGAAATGATTGATTTAACGATTCTGGACGCATTAAAAAAATTAAAATCGCGCGAAATCAGTGCGACTGAATTGACACGTGCACACCTTGACCGCATTGAAAAATATGGAACCGAATTAAATTGCTATATCACGGTCACACCCGAACGCGCGATGGCCGATGCGGCGGCGGCGGACGAACGTTATGCACATGGCGATGCACGCATATTGGACGGCATTCCAATCGCGATGAAAGATTTATTTGCAACACGTGGTATTCGCACAACGGCGGCATCGCACATGTTGGAAAATTTTGTTCCAGAATACGAATCAACCATTTCACAAAAATACATTGATGCCGGAACGGTCCTGTTGGGCAAGGCAAACTTGGACGAATTTGCAATGGGCACATTTTCTAAAACTTCTTATTTTGGTGCCCCGGTCAGTCCTTGGCAACGTGAACGCAAATTAACCGCCGGCGGTTCATCGGGTGGCACAACATCGGCCGTCGCGGGTGGACTGGCCATGGGCGGAACCGGCACAGACACCGGTGGTTCAATTCGTTTTCCTGCATCCATTACTGGATTGGTTGGTGTAAAACCAACATATGGTTTATGCTCTCGCTGGGGTTGTGTTGCATTTGCATCCAGTTTGGATACCCCTGGTCCAATCGCACGTACGGTGGATGATGCGGCATTGTTATTGTCGATTATGGCGGGCCACGATGACAAAGATTCAACCAGTGCCCCAAATCAAAACTTTCATGTCGAATCCGCATTGGAACCAATCTTGGGGTTGGATAAAAAATTGCGTGTCGGTGTAATCCGTGAATTCCAAAATGTCGAAATATCGCCCGATATGAAACGAATATTCGATGCACGTGTTGCTGATTTGAAATCAAACGGCACCGAAATTGTCGAGGTTTCAATTCCAAATATCCTGGACGCTTTGGCGGCATATTACATCATCGCCCCGGCCGAGGCCTCATCAAACCTGGCACGTTATGATGGCGTTCGTTATGGTCTGCGTGTCGAAGGCAGTGATATTTATGATACATACAAAAAAACACGCGCTGCTGGATTTGGTGAAGAAGTGCAACGCCGTATGATTATCGGTACAGCTGTGTTATCATCTGAATCATATGATGTATACTTTATGCAGGCCGCACGTGTCCGTCGTTTAATTGCAAATGCTTTTAACCGCGCATTCGAACAATGTGATTTGATTATCTGTCCGGCGGGCGCGGGTACTGCAATGCCATTGGATTCCGATTTAACACCATTGGAATATTATGCATTGGATTTATTCACCGTCGCCATGAATTTGGCGGGCGTTCCCGCGGTGAGTGTCCCTGCGGGTATGGCCGAAAATGGATTACCATTGGGTATGCAGGTGGTTGGTCGTCGCTTTGATGATTTACGTGCCCTGCAATTGGCAAAACATATCCAACAATTCAGCGGCGTTGATAATCGTCCAACAAAAATAATGGGGGAATAAAAAAATGCTGTATAACACAGCAATAAAAATGGTGGCCAGAAGTGGAATCGAACCACTGACACAGGGATTTTCAGTCCCTTGCTCTACCAACTGAGCTATCTGGCCATCCGTGAGATGCATAATAAAGTATAAAAAACTAAAAAGCAAGAAAAAATAAAGGGCAAAAAAATGTACACAATAAAAGGAAAAACTGGCGATTGGGAATTGGTTATCGGTTTGGAAACACATATCGAGGTGCTGTCCAACAGTAAAATTTTCAGTGGTGCATCCGCAAACTATAATCCAACAATTGCGCCCAACACCCAGGTTTCCATGGTTGACGCCGCAATGCCAGGCATGTTGCCGGTATTAAACGATTACTGTGTTGACCAGGCGATTAAATTTGGTCTGGGTATCAACGCTGAAATTTCCCGTATCAGTCGTTTTGCCCGCAAACAATATTTTTACCCTGACCTGCCCCAGGGGTATCAAATTTCGCAACCGGCAGATCGCCCACCGGTCGTTGGTCGTGGCTGGATTGAAATTATTGGCGACGATGGTAATCCTAAAAAAATTTTCATCGAACGCGCACATTTGGAACAAGATGCCGGCAAATTAAAACACGATGCGCACCCGACAAAATCTTTCGCTGATTATAACAGAACGGGTGTCACACTGCTTGAAATCGTCACTTTCTTGGATACAAAAAATCCAGAAAACAATTCATACATTTCGTCCCCTGACGAGGCGGAAAAATACCTGCGCAAAATTCGTGAAATCGCACGCGCATTGGGCGTATCACGCGCAAATATGGAGGAAGGCTCCATGCGCGCAGACGTGAACGTATCCGTGCGTCCTGTCGGCGATAAAAATTTCAGAACCCGCACCGAAACAAAAAATATGGTGTCTTTCAAATTTATTAAAACGGCGATAGAGTACGAGGCCCGTCGCCAAATCGAAACCTATGAAAACGGCGGCACTGTCACCCAGGATACAATGCGCTATAACCAAGGCGACGGCACAACATCTGTCCTGCGCAGCAAAGAAGACGCACTGGATTATCGTTATTTTCCGGACCCAGATTTATTGCCTTTGGTCATTACAGATGAACGCATTGAACGTATTCGTCGCACTATGCCGGAATTACCAGAAGCAACGCGTGCACGTTATATCAACACATATGGGTTAAACGAATATGATGCTGCGCGTTTGACTGAAACAGTTGATATTTCACATTGGTTTGATACCGCAGTTGGTGGCAAAAACGAACGCGCAAAATCGGTTGCGAATTGGATGATTTCTGAATTATTCGCACATCCTGAAAATTTTGATATTACAAATGAAGTACGCGAACGCGCGACCGATGAACCACGCATCATCACACCTGAAAACATTGCTGAATTGGTGGATATGATATCGGCAAACGAAATCAATGGTAAACAGGCCAAAGAAATCTTTATCAAAATGCTGGATGGTGAAACCGGTTCACCAAAAGCAATCGCCGACAAATTTGGTATGAAACAAATCACAGACACATCGGCAATTGAAAAGGTTATCGACGAAATAATTGCCAATAATCCGTCCCAGGTTGAACAATACAAATCTGGCAAGGTGGGACTCTTGGGATTCTTTGTAGGCAACGTTATGAAGGCCACAGGCGGCAAAGCAAACCCAGCCGTCGTGAACGAAATGATAAAGAAAAAGTTAGGGTAATAAAATGGCCGAAAGCGTAATTGTTGTTTTTATTTCACCAAAATTTAACGATGCCGATAAAGAAAAAATCGCAGAATCAATGCGTATACACAAAATAACAACAACAAACGACAAAAATTTGGCAACGGTTATTTTGGAACCAAATTTACAAAAAACATACCCGAACAGCATACCAATGGTTATGGAATCGGCCCCAAAAAATTTGACTTTGGCGGATATTGCACAAATAGTAATTGATGAAACACACGGGGAACTTTTCAAACTAAAAGAATCGTTAATGATGCCTTGTATTCCTGCGCCAATACCGCAAAAAAAATCACATCATAACAAAGCACATAAATATCACATGACCAAAATTCAATTTAATAACACCCGGGTCATGCGCACACAAATATGCTTTGACAGAAATAAACATAAATAACAAAAAGGAAAAAAAATGAAAATTATCACTATCATAGAAGACAACGCAATCACCGGTGTTCGTTATGGCACTGTCGAAATTCCAGAATATAACAATAACATCCAACGCAGAATCGACAGATATAATAGATTCCGCAACGAATTGAAACGCGCAGCACGCACAACAACACGCACAAAACACAAATAATACAGATATGAAAAAATTCTATATAAAAACATTTGGCTGTCAAATGAACGTATACGATGGATTGCGTATTGCATCCATGTTGGAAAAGCACGGATTCACACAAACAGAAAACGTCGGCGACGCTGACATAATACTGTTAAACACATGCGCCGTCCGTGCCAAGGCGACCGACAAAGTTTATTCTGCAATTGGTCGAATTCGCCAAGCCAAAAAGCCAAATGCCATATATGGAATTGTCGGCTGCGTTGCCCGCGAATCTGGGACCGATGCATTTCGCAGAATACCGGATTTGAATTTTGTATTGGGCCCACAAAGTTATCATAAATTACCAGAAATTCTATCCGACCCAGACACAAAGTTATTTGATATAAACCTGGGCGGACTTGAAAAATTTGATGAATTACCACCAATAACAAAATCACCACTTGTTGCATATATTCCAGTCCAAGAAGGCTGCAACCATTGCTGCACATATTGCATTGTTCCATACACCCGTGGCCCCGAAATTTCACGCCCATTTAATGATATTTTGGCGGAAACAATGCATGCAGCGAACGTTGGTGCAATTGAAATTTGCTTTATCGGTCAAAATGTAAACGGATATAAATATACCGATAAAGACGGAAAAACATATCGCTTATCCGATATAATACGCGAAACTGCAAAAATCGATTCGGTTAAACGCATCAGATTCACATCCAGTTATCCGACTGAAATGACCGACGATTTAATTCAACTATTCGGCACAGAATCCAAACTTTTGCCGTTTTTGAATATGCCAATACAAAGTGGGTCTGATAACATATTGCAAAAAATGCATCGTCAATATAATGTCGACGAATATATGCAAATTATAAATAAATTCAAAACAATCCGCCCAGACATTCAAATTTCCAGCGACTTTATTGTCGGTTTTCCTGGCGAATCAGAAAACGATTTTATGGAAACATGTGCAATTGCGAAACGCGTTGGATATATCAATTCTTATTCATTCAAATATTCGCCCCGCCCCCACACCGCGGCCGCAATTATGCAACAACAAATCCCGGAAAACATTAAAAGCGAACGATTGATAAAACTGGATTCGATACTTAACGACATACAACGCGAATTCAATTTATCGTGCATCGACAAAACTTTTGATTGCCTGTACGAAGGCATTGATAAAACCGGCACAAAACATATATACAGAACGCCCTATATGCAACCATGCATTGTTGAAACAAACAATGCGACACCTTTTGCACATATAAAAATCACATCTGCAAACAAATCATGCCTGCACGGAAAAATTATTGATTAAAAAGCAAACCTAACATTTGCCGAAAGTTTTCCCGACAAACCATAATCAGTATCCAAAACACCAATGGATACACCACCACCAATTTTGTCGGATACAGAACCAATATCAATACCAACCGACGCATCAAAAAATCCGTCTGAATTTATGCCACCACGCAACATATATCCATAACTCACACCATCCATAAAATACTTAAAACCAACATCCGTCCCAAAATGTGCAAAAGAATTATTATCACGAATTCCAACCACGGACCCTGATAATACATCGTATCCAACAAACGGCGACACATATATCCCCGATTCAAAGTTAAACATTGCGCCAAAATCCATACCACCATATACACCAAATGCATTCGGATTATTAATAACAGAATCACCATTTATAACATTATCACATTCAATACTGGCAAAACTGATACCACCAACGCCGCGCAAGAATAATACATCGTCAATATCATAACGGAAACGCAAATTTCCGCCATATATATCAGATTTGAAATCACTTACATCGTTTTGAAAATTCGATTTATCCAAATACACAGATGCCCCAACATACAACCGACCACCAAATTTTGTCCCAGAATTAATGCGTATACCGGCATTTTGAAAATCTTTTACAGAATAATATTCGGGTGATACAGATATATAAAATTCATCTGAAAAATTATATATACCCGATAATTCATATTGATTTATCAACATCATAGGCCGCAATAAAATTTTCGGATTATTACGGGCACCGATTCTGGCAATCTGTATTGCACGTTGTTCCGCCTGTTGTTCAGCAATATGACTATTTGAATAACGCCGTTTTATACACGTTCCAATTCCATTAGAACACGCACCAATTTCATAAACATTATCATATTCGCCATAAAAATATATCGCATTTGTATTTCCTGTAATACCAGTAAAATGCACAATTTCGCCATCAGCCGACACACTATTTAAAACAGCATCACTCAATTGGATTTTAATTGTTGAATTCTGAACTATTGGCGCATCAAACGTCCCATCAAACGCATCATCAACCAACCAAATAATATTGCTATTCGTCGCAGGCCCACCTTCGCCCAAGGCAAACTTAACCTCGTTCGCGCCGTCTGAAATAGAATCCAATACAGACAAAGGATACGGATTATCATCACCATTATTCACCAAAATTTTAAACGGCGTTTGTGGCACAGATGGCATATCATACATATCATCAACACCGTTAATGTTATATACGTATGTTGGATTCAATGGCGACCCTTCTTGAACCGGCACAATATCACCAAGTGCCGAGCCAGAAATTACAAATCCAATCCCAAAAACAAATATCTTTCCCTTCATACAAAATATTTTAATCAACCAATAATAAAAAGAAAGGAAAAAATTCATAAAATCGTGGGCATCCATACCTATGTAAAAACGACCAACTATTTGATACTATTTGGGTATCGACACAAAGATAACAAAAAAAACTCAAAAGGAGAAAAATATGAAAAAACTCGCTATTTCTACACTTGCTGTATTAATTGCATGCCCGGCATTCGCAGGCCATCCAAACGATGGCAGTTCTTGGCAAATGTGGGGTTTGGATCCATACATCGGCTTGCGTGGCGGCGTTGGATACAACAATACAAATTACAGTTTTCTGACCACCAAAGAATCCATGACAGATTTTGTAATTAACGGTCGTGTGGCTGCCGGTTTGCAAATAGACAAAACATATCGCACAGAAATCGAATGGGCTATTTTCAGCAAAGCCAAAGATACTGCCAGATTCGATATTTATGATGTCGAAGTTGACACAAAATTACAAACATTGTTAATGAATACATATATGGAATTCGGTCATTATCACACAATCCGTCCATTTATCGGTTTGGGTGCTGGCGCCGGATTTGCAGATGTTAAACACTCTGGCACAGGCATCATTGATAAATCTAGCAACAAAGCCGGTTTTTCAGCAAACGGTTTGATTGGTATGACATTTGATATGGATATGTTCGCAGTTGACGTTGCTGCGCGTTATACATACGTAGACGTTCAATCCGGATTGCATAATTTTGGTGCCGACCTGGGTATCAGATTTATGTTCTAAAAAAAAACAATCATCTGTTTCCCCATACATTATTCGTAATGTATGGGTTTTTCATTACAAAAAAATAATCCAACCAAAAATTGGTTGGATTTATAACAAAACAAACAAAACTTATAACCGCGCCAAAGCAACCTTGTTCAAAAGTCCAGATTCAATATCGGTCAATAATGATACCATACCTTGATTTACTTCTTCGTCTGCAACACGCATTTCAATAATTTCTATAATTTGTAAACATTTTTTAACAATATCCAATTCAATAAATTTAGGATTCAAAATATTTGCCTTGAAAATAGTTTTATCATTTGTTGCCATAAAATAACGTTCTGCAATTTTATCAATCCAATCATCAATATCTTCATGCAATCTGTCGAACAACAAATGACGCGCATAATCATCCGTAGACCAATGATTTATTTTACAAGAATATTTTAATGCAATTAAATGCTGTAATAATTCATACATAATTTTCTCCTTTTTGTTTTATGCATAAAAAAGATAAATCTTTTATATACCATAACCAACAAGACAATATTCTTGAGAAAAAAATCGTGTATACGCATTAAATCCGGCATTTTTCCTATGCAATCATACCTAGCGCAAAAATAAAAAAACATTATAAAATATATTTGTATTTCATATAAAAAACCAAAGGAGAAATAATATGAAAAAAATATTAAAACTTTTATCAGCATTGGTCGTTATCGCCACAGTTGCCGGATGCACACAAAACAACGAATGCCAACACCACAAAAAATATAACGACACCGGGGTATGCGAACAATGCGGTTCAAAAAATTGCAAGCACAAACAACACTTGGAAAAATATCACAAAAAATCATACGCAAAAATGTACACCAGAAATAATCACAACGAAGCATCCGAAATCGGATACGTAAAATTCTATGATATCGACAAAGGTGTAAAAATGGTTGTGAACGTTGACCATTTACGTCCAAACGTGGATTACACAACAAAAATTTATCAATGCAGCGACGCAAAATGCACAAACCCAGACACTTGCTGTATGGAAAGCACAATGTCATTACAGATGCCTTTAACGCGCAACGATAAAACAAATCCAAAACTGCAAAAATCATACGTCATCTATAATGTCACCACAGACCAATTAAAAGATGCAACCATATTCTTTGAACGCGATAACGGATATCGTGCTGCATGGGGCTTTTTAGATTAATTAACATGACACAAAAAAAACAGTCGCAAATGCGACTGTTTTTATTTTTTACTAAACAACTTTCTGATTAAATCCAACGGTATAACCAAGAATGCCAACCCCAACACATACAACCATTGTTGATGCATCAGTGGCACTACCCCGAATAAATCACCACCATAATTTACAATACACACAGTTCCAACAATAATCCCAAACGCAATCATCACAAACATCGGATTTTTATGCAGTCCACGCAACAAACGCATATCATCAACACGCACATTAAACCCATTAAACGCCGCCATAATCATAATCAAGGCAAATCGCACAGTTAAATTTACATCTGGATTTGTCCCAAACACATCCTTGACCGATGGCACAAACAACAACGAAAATACTATTGCAAATTCAACACAACCTGCAATAATCCGTCCCAAAGTTTTCCCAGCAAACAATGACGCGCCCTTTTTTTGTGGTGGCACATTCATATATTCCAACTTTGCCGGTTCGGCACCAAACGACAAAGAATTCAAACTGTCCATCACAATATTTATCACCAAAATTTGCACAGCAACAAATGCCGGCACCGCAAACCACACAGGATACATAACGCTTAAAATAACCAATATCAAATTTATTGGCATTTGAAACATTAAAAATTTAGTCACATTATTCAAAAACGTCCGTCCGAATAACACAGCATCTGTAATAGACACAAAATTATCATCGGTGATAATAATATCACCCGCCTCTTTACATACATCGGTCCCAGACCCCATGGCAAACCCAACATCGGCACGTTTCAACGCCGGCGCATCATTTGTTCCATCACCACACATACCAATACATAAATTCATTTCCTGGGCAATTTTAACCAACCGCAATTTAGTCCGTGGCACCGCACGCGCAACAACACGCAGCCGATATAAATTCTTTTTAATTTCGGCATCAGTCATAGAATCTAAATCACGCGCATTTAATACCAAATCATCAGGTTCCAACACAATTCCTGAATCCACACCAATCGCACGCGCCGTATCCAAATTATCACCCGTCACCATAATAACATGAATTCCCGCACGATGCATACGCGCAACCGCCGCAGGAACCTCGCGCCGCACATCATCACGAATACTGACCAAAGAAATCAAAGTTAAATTATCTGGTAATTTTGCATTTAATGTTTTGTTTACCCCGTACGCCAACGCCACAACACGTTTTGCCTGTCTAGCATTTTCGCGAACGATTTCCATCATCTTGGACTTATCGATTTTATGACTAACACCATTTACATCAATGTATTTAGTCGCATGTTCCAAAATAATCTCTGGCGCCCCAGTATATAAAACCAATTGTTTATCATCAGATTTTCGCACCACACGCACCGCCGAAAATTTATTCGCACTGTCAAAAGGAATTTTATCCAACGCTTTGATTTCCTTTAATACAGAACGAACCTGTTTTGATTTTGGTTGCAACCCAGAAAGCAACGCCCGTTGCGTACTGGTTCCGCCAACAATTTTACCATTATCATCCCACGCGGCCCCAGTATTAAACAAAATATCAGCCGCAATAAAACGCGAAATCGGTAAATCAGAATCAAAACCAACCTGACTGCCGTCGCCCAAATAATTTGTAATAGGAATTAAATTTCCATACGTCAATGTCCCTGTTTTATCCGTACACAAAATTTGTATATTCCCAGCCTCTGGAATTTTATGAGTATTTTTCGCCAACACATTATGCCGTATCATATTGCGTGCATTTTGCGAAATAATCATCGTGATAATAAAAGGCAAACCTTCGGGTACGGCCGCCACAACAATCGTCAACGCAACAATCATCACCATCAAAATTTCGTGCACAACGAACAACAATCCATGTGATAAAAACGCATGCAACCCACCCGCACCTAACACAGAATTCACCAATAACACAGTCGCAACAATCGCACCACCAATATAACCAAACCAACCTATTTTTATTGCCAATTTATCCAATTTAATATCTAAATCCGTTTTGACCTCTGATATATTTCGCATCGCCAACAACGTTTTTGCATTTTCTGTATGCACACCAATTTTTTGCACAGACATATAACATTCACCACTTTGCACCAATGTCCCCGCGAACAATAAATTACGACTGACATAATCATCGGCCGTCACATTTTTATTTGGATTATATTTAAACCCAGGAACAGGTTCCTTTGGACATTCTTCACTTTCACCATTTAACACAGCATTATTTACATTTACACGCCCCGATAAAATATATCCATCCCCAGGTATCGTTTCCCCAGATTGCAAAAACACAACATCACCAACAACAATATCATCTGTTTTAATACGTTTTATTTGCCCATTACGCAACACCAATGCAAATCGCACAGCCGTCCTGTGTTTCAAATCCAAAGAATATTTTTGTGCCTTTAATTTTGTTGTTGTTCCAATCAAACCAACACACACCAAAACAATTCCAACCCCAATTGGTTCCATATATCCACCAAACCCAAACACAGCCAACAACAAAAATAAAACCAACATTCCCAACAAAATCAGATTGATTTTATCATTAAACATTTCCAAGAAAAATTGCCACGCAGTCCGCGGTTGCACACCCGGCACAGTATTTGTTCCATACTTTTTTCTACTTGCCAAAACCTGGTCCGATGTCAAACCAATAATTTTCATATATTCACCTTTTTTATAACAAAACATATTATACCACAAAACGCCCACCAGGTAAAAACAAAGGGGGCATTTCGCCCCCTATTTTTATTCTTAACAATTAACGTGCAACATCACCCTTTAACTTTTCATGATGCACATAGTTTTTCAAAACAAAATCAGTTGCCTTCCAATTAAATATACCACGCCATTTATCATCCGGTATTTCAACGGTTGGCAATGGTTTTGGATCGCGTTTTAATTGTTCAGCAACCTGGGGCAAATGATTTTGATAAATATGCGAATCAATCAACAAACCACTTAAAATACCTGGTTTTAAATTTGCCTCTTTGGCATACAACAATAACAACAACGCATAACTTGCGATATTATACGGCACACCCAAAAACATATCACATGAACGCTGAACCCATGTCAAAGACAAACACCCATTACGAACAAGCAATGTATGTGAATAATGACATGGTGGCAAAGCCATATCATCAAAATCAATACGATTCCACGCATCAATCACCATACGACGATCGGTTGGATTTTTATGTAAAGTATCAACCACGATTTTCATTTGATCGACACCCGGCTTTTCAGGGTTATAATTCAACCGCGGATTGGCATCAATTATATTTTCATTCCAAACATATTCCCCACCAAAATGCCGCCATTGAAATCCGTACACCGGGCCCAAATCACGTTCTGCGTCGGCAACTTTATCGTGTAATTGCTTTTTTTCCGCATCGGTCGGATTGTTTAATTTGGCCAATTCAATATTGTATTTTTCCCGGACCTTGTTTTGCTCGCCCCATTGATTCCAGATATAGCATTTACGGTCCTGCAACCATTTTTTATCTGTAATTCCATTGATAAAAAATTCCAATTCAGTCGCAATATTTTTCAACCCCATTTGTTTTGTCGTCACCAAAGGAAAACCCTGCGACATATCATGCATAAACAAAAAAGGATGATTTGCCCCAACATCGGGGGTTCCCGTCCTGTTCATACGCAAATCATGACAGTTATGATAAATATCGCCCAAAATATCCAAATATTGTTTCATAAAAAAACTCCTTTCTAGCAACATCCAAACAATCAAAAAAATCCCAGAAAGTCAAGAAAAAAAAGGCCGTGACAACCACATCACGACCCATTTATAGCAAAATTATACGGAAACTTAAAAATCTTCGACACCGGTCACATCAATCCCACGCGACCCAAATATTTCCGCCAAATTCACGCGTTGTTGTGCTTCCTCGCGCTTTATATTAACGCCCACAGTTCCACGCGCAAAACCCAAATTCTTTTTTGTACTTGTCATTTTCAATGCCTTTTTCAAACATCTCTCTGGCAACAGACAACTTACACTAATAAATTCTTTTTGTCAAGTATTTGTTAATCTGTTCCTATTTTACTGTCTTTACTGCCAATCTTCGTCCAACTCGTCATATTCTGTCACTTCGACATTACCATCCGTTTCGATGGCAATCGGCATCAATTTGGCCGGTTCTGTATAATGCGTTTCTTTAACGACACGAACACGACGATTTTCAGCATTTGGCACACCATCACCGGTTTTAACCTTTAAATCTTCCTCGCCCGCAGAAACAGCGACAATCTGGCTTGCCGGAATACCATAACCAATCAGCATTTTTTGAACGGCTTCGGCCCTGCGTCCACCCAAGGCATAGTTATAACTGTTGCTGCCCGCGGTATCGGTATGTCCAACCACAGAAACCTTGATATTTTTATTATTCTGGGTCGCGGTCGCCAATTCACGAATCAAAGCATCATATTCGGGTTTAATTATCGCCTTGTTAAAGTCAAAATGCACTTCGAAAATTTCTTCCATAACATGCTGTCTTGGCTCTAATGGTATTTGTTGCACCTTGATAACGGCCTTTTCATCATTTGGTGTCAACGCATCCAAACGGTCATTAATCGCCTTTAATTCGGCACGCATAGCCATCATCATATTGATAAATTCATCACGCGTCACCAATTCTTCGCCCAAAATTGGCAATTCTTCTTCGCATGGACACGGCTCTTCCTGGACCTGTTGTTCACCATTTGGCAATTCAATTATAACCGGCGCAGAATTACCACGCGCGCATTCACAAGCCCCAGATTTACCCTCGCTATTATTTACAGCCAGTGTATTTCCACTGTTTGAAACACTTTTATCACCGCCATAGATATTTTGGTTAAACACCATCGGCGCGCCACCAACCGGCATAGTTTGCACCAAATTACCAGGCACATTTACATTATTCACAATCACGATACCATCACGCGGATACGAAGTCCCACCCACGGTTTTCAACGAACGCGTTTCTGGGTAAAAAGCCTTGTTTTCAATTTCAACTGTTTGTGGTTTTACAGTAGCCGCACGTGCAACCTTGCAGCCACCTTTTTTGCAATTACGCAACACATCCATCGCCGCGACAAAACGGTCATAGCACTGTGCCGCAGTTTCATTTTGTCCGGTCGACGCCGCAGACAACCAACAATCAAATTTCGCCTGAACCTCGGCCGCGACATCAGGCTGATTTTCCGTCGCATCATTACGGAATTCTTCTATCATATCGTTATACGCCATTTCAAAAGATGCGGCATCACCGGAATCAACCGGCCAATTTCTGATGCTTTCAGGGAACGGTGTTTCCCCAGAAAATGCCGTCACAGCCTTTTGCGCAAACAATTCGCCCACATCAGGATATCCGGACGTCCGCGCATTATAAATCGCATAAGAACGATAATTCATCGCCAATTGATTCAAAAAAGAATCCTGATGCGGTGCAGAATACACATCCAATCCTTCGACATAATCGACCGTTGGTGTCGAAACATATTCACCATTACGACCACCACCCGCACAGCCAACCAGCGCAATTACCGATGTTGCAATCAAAACACGTGAAAAAAATTTGTTTGCCATTATGACCTTCCTTTGTATAACTTTTTAATATTATACTATTTTTTTAAATTTCAGTAAAGTGGAAAAACAACCATAAAAAACAACTATTGCAAAAATTGTGTCATAGCACCCGCCACATTGGAAAGACCGGACAAACCGCTATTACCGGTTAAATTGCCAACCGATTCCCAAATTGTTGCAGTATTTTGCTTTTGACCAACACCGGTAATAGTGGTTTTCAAAAATTCCGCATACGCCTGACGATTACGCGCAGATATTTTTTCCGGCGCACACTTTTCCATTTTTTCCATAAATTTCACATAGGTACTGGCCTCGGATTCCGTATAATCTTCTGGTAAAAAATCAATTGCCCCAAAAACTTTATAAATATTAGACTTTGTTTTCTTTTTGGCATCGGCACACATTGTTGTATCGTCGCCCGGACAATATTTCGCAGACGCCGCCTTTGGATAATCATACCAAATCATATTTTGGTCAGCAGACTCTGAAAAAGTTGGCACACACGGCTCTAAATTTGCATTAACACTGTTCAAAACACTGTATTCATACGTATCATTTCCGCACCGATTAGTCCCCACCGCATTAACCATTTTTTCCGCCGAAGTACTACCAACCTTGGCATATTCTTTGACCATATTATTGACCCAAGTGATTTCAGCCGATGTCGGTGCACATTCTGCCTTTAATTCTTCGGTCTGTTTTTTCAACGCGGCAACATTCGTCACCAGATTTACAACCCCCGGCAACAAAGAATTTGATGCAACGCTATCCAAACCTGATTGTTCTTGCTTTTTAACATTGGACGCTTTTTTAACCTGAAAATCCGCAGCCACAGCCGAAAAACCGGCCATGCAAACACATGCAGTTATAAAAAATGCGAATAATTTTTTCATCTCTCTGTGGTAATATTATATCACAAAAAGACCCACTAATAAATATAAAAATTGCTTTTTAGTTTATCGTGTGCAAACATACAATTGATATGGTACCAGATAACAGAAATTTTATTATTTTCAAAAAACACCGTCGTCTGACGCGTCTGTGGCAATTTTTATTCACAGGCTGGGGCCTGGTGATGGTGGCGGCATTGGTTGCGGGCGCCGTGTTCACGAAACAACTGTTATGGACGCCAATTTCTGCAATCAATATGATTGATATTACCAGCAATCAATTCAAAATGACGGACGCAAATTTTTCTGGATTTGATAAAAATAATCAGCCGTTTTCCATTTCCGCCAAAACCGCGCGCCAGGAATATGACAAACCGGACATTATATATATGGAAAATGTCAACGGCACAACGGTGCGTATGGAAAACAATCAAAAAATAACCGACCATATCCGTGCAAACTTTGGCGAATATGACCAACACGGCCGAAACATTCGATTGATTGGCAACGTCCATGTTGATTCCAGCAATGGCGACAAAATAACAACCCCTGAAATGGTGATAAGGCTATGATGAAACAATCTGTATTACGTATTGAACATTTATCAAAAAATTATGGCAAACGTACTGTTATCCGTGACATATCCATGGTCGTACGCCAGGGCGAATCGGTCGGCCTATTGGGTCCAAACGGTGCGGGCAAAACCACTGCATTTTATTGCATCACGGGCCAATTAAACGCCACATCCGGCCAAATATTTTTGAATTCCCAGGATATAACCCACCTGCCCTTTTATCAACGCGCACGTCTGCACATTGGTTATTTACCCCAGGAAAACAGTGTTTTCCGCGGGCTGAACGTCGAACAAAATATTATGGCAATATTACAGGTTGTCGAACCCGACAAACAAAAACGACAAAAAAAGTTAGAGGCCCTGTTGCAGGAATTTTCAATCGAACACCTGCGACACAGTCCCGCAACGGCCCTGTCTGGTGGCGAACGGCGCCGCGTTGAAATCGCACGCGCATTGGCAAACGACCCTAAATTTATATTATTGGACGAACCATTTGCCGGTATTGACCCAATCGCGGTGAATGAAATCCGTTCTTTGGTATCACAATTAAAGGATCGCGGCCTGGGCGTAATTATCACCGACCACAACGTCCGCGAAACATTGGGCATCACGGACCGCAGTTATGTGTTGCACGACGGAAAAATATTAAAGCACGGCACCGCGCGCGAAATTACCGCCGACAACCAGGTAAAAAAGGTCTATCTGGGCGAAGATTTCACGATGTAAAAAACGCCGCCAAATTGGCGGCATTTTTATTTCTCACCCAAAGCGGTCAATATATTATTATATTTAACCGTTTTGCAATCGGAAATAGATGGGTTGGCATCACACAATTCTTTCAATTGTTTTAATGTTTTTTTAATTGATTCATATTTCGTCTTATCATCATCGCGTAATACTTTTAATTGCGATATAAACAATTCATCACCATCCAACGCCTTTTGTCCCTGGACCGCGCCCCCAATCAATTCATTTCCAAACAATTCCATTGCACCAACACCAATCCCGGCACCACCAACCGCGCCACCGATTGTCGCCAAAGTCCGCGCAGTTTTCTTGGCATCCAAAATACGATTTTCCAACTTTTCTTTGTTTATCCAATTGCCACAGGTGACAACCTCGTCCACGGGAAAATATTTACTATCAAAATCGGACAAATTTATACCACTGTCACTGGACGCAATTTTCACGTGCGCAAAGCAAACATTATTTTCAGGATTTTCGACATCTTCGACCATGGTTGCATAACTGGCGGTATTGCTATAACGCGACGCCCAAACAAATGTCGCATCCATACCAACATTATTCGATAAACAGGCCGCCCTTTCCGCATCACGATTATCAACCGGATCCGCATTTTCCGTTGTGACGACAGGATTTGTCACGGCCGGCGCAACATAGTCAAATTTCAAACTGGATTTACGTGCCGGTTCATACCTGACACCAATTGTCGAACGCGCACCATTCTTTGCATTATCCTGAATATCGGCACGCGATGCCGCCACAGCGGGTCCGGCAACCAATACAGCACACAAAATATATAATAATTTTTTCATGGATATCCCCCCGCGCTTATCTTGTTGTAATTCCGACCCGGAATTCATCACCATATGATGCCACAGTCTGACCACCAATTGTGCACATCACACTGTCGAACCCAGACGACAATTGATTCTTTTTAACAATATTACTGGTGATTAAACCACCGGCGGTCCCCAACACCACACCAGCAATAGAATCGGATGCCAACCGCGCACCATTAAAATTCCCCTCGGCTGTTTTCCAAACCGACGCGCCACCGGCCAAAGAATTTCTGGTATTAACTAAACCATTTACCAACAATTGAATTTTCATCTCGGCTGATAAATCAATCTGGTCAACCACCTCGGGATACTTTTCGATTGCAGCACGAATTGCCGCCTGAATCCGTTCACGTTGTGAACGCACAAGTGTTTTTCCCTCTTTATCACACAACTCTTTTGCCTTTTTCAAATCGGCATTATCAGAAACCTTGGCAATCAGTTGATCCAAAATCTTTATCGTATCCGCATCACAAACATCGGATTTATAAATAACATACAACAACACACCTCGATAATCAGGCTGAGACGAAAGATTCTCTTTGCAAATATTCGTCTACAGTATTCGCTCTACCTTTTGCTAGTTTTGCATTGTAATCCGCGCTACCAACACCATCGGCCATACCCAACACTATGACACCCTCTATATTTGCCTGCGGCTTACCATCGGCCGATTGTTTTATATGTTCAACCAGTCTATCAACCTCGGCCTTACATTGTGCAGGAATTTGATCGCTATCATTTTCAAAATATATCACATAATCCGGATGCACATCCCAAAGCAAATCAGCACCAACGTACTCGTACCTCACACATTTTTTTAACGGCTCAACCCCGGCCGCATTGGCAACCGAACCCAACATCACAAAAGCAAAAATAGCGGATAAAATCTTTTTTATCATGTAATATTCCCTCTCTGAATTACATATAATTATATCATAAAAAAACAACAGATACAAGACAATGCGAAAGCATTGTCATCCTGAGGAGTTTCGACCAACTTGCGCGAATGTGCAATGCCGGGCGAAACGACGCAAGGATCCAGGTAATAAAAAGTGTTGTCAAAGCCAACAGCAATATAAATACTGCCGACTATTCCGAACCAATCATGTGCGAACAAAAATAAAAAACCACCATACGGTGGATTTTTTATTTTTGGTGGACGCACAGGGATTCGAACCCTGGACCCACTGATTAAGAGTCAGTTGCTCTAGCCAGCTGAGCTATGCATCCAAAACTAATGTGCGACCAAAATTATATTATAAAATATAACAAAATCAAGTTTTTACTTTTTCAAATAACTAATTGGATTATACGCACGGGTGCCTTTACGAATTTCAAAGTGCAACTGTGGCTGGTCAACCTTGCCCGACGTTCCAACCGTCCCGATTTTTTGGCCGACCAAAACAGTACTGCCGCGCCGCACATTCATCGAATCCATATGGGCATAGACCGTCATCCAACCGTCCGCATGCTGGATAATCACCAAATTACCCATACCTTTGACCTCGTTCCCGGCATAGGCCACAAAACCGTTTTCCGCCGCCAAAACCGGCGCGCCACGCGATGCCTTGATATTGATACCATCATTAAACAACCCATTTGTTTTGGAACCATAGCCCGACAAAATCTTGCCCCGCACCGGCCACGAGAATTTAGACGACGACCGCGCTGCCAATTGTTTTGTTGCCCGTTTTTTCGTTTCGGTTTTTTGCGCTACCTTTTTCGTATCAGATTTTTTCACATTGGCATCCGGCTTTTTATTCGCAACTTTTTTGTCATCAGCCTTTTTCACATCTGCTTTTCTCGCCTGATTTTTGACCTCTGTCTTCTTGGCATCCGTTGTTTTTTTAGTTGCATCCCCGGACTTCGTCGCTTTTGGTTTTGCATCAACCTTTGGCATACTTGCCTTTGGCGCATCTGCCTTTTTAACCGGTGTTGTTGCCACCTTTTTTGCCTCAACAGGTTTTGCTTCGGTTTTCGCAGCGGGCTTTTCCGCAACTTTCTGCACACCGGCCGGCTTTTTCACATCCACAGATTTAGGCGTGGTGGCCACACGCACACCCGAACTTTTCGCAACAGACGAAACATCTGGCACCTTTATCTTTTGTCCAACCGATAATGTAAACGGCGCACTAATTTTATTCATAACCGCCAAATCGTTCACCGGCACAGAATATTTACGCGACACAGAATACAGGGTATCACCCTGCTCTATTGTCACCTCGCGCAGTTGTGCACGCACCATTTCCGGCGTTTTTTCGGCATCCGATTTTTTTTCTGGCTCTGATTTCTGTTCTTTTTTTGGCGCGGGTTTCGGTGCAACCGTCAATACCGGTTTTTCATCCACATAGTCCGGAATATGCAAATCATCGATATCATCATCCGGCGCGTTTTCTTGGATTTCATCCGACGCATCTGACGATTGTTCAACATCATCCGCCCCATCATCATCGGGCATACCCACATCATCCGGTGAAACATCTGTATCCTGGGCCGGCATCATATAATCATCAGCCGGCGAATATAAAACATAATCGTCCGCCAACACATCGCCATCACCATACACCGTCGGCGACGCATACACGCCATAGTCCGCCACCGCAGTCTTATAAATCTCGCTGTCTGGTTCCGCCAATAATGTTGGATAACGTTCGGAAATAAAATCCCCCACACTGCCCGGAATAGATGCAATTTTTGGTTGCAAATCACACCCCGCTATTACGGCAATCAATCCCACAGATAAAAAACCAAAAAATTTATTCATACGACAAATTATATCACATTTTTCCCAACAAATAAATTGTTTCAATCATCACGACGCATAAACAAAATACTTAACTCGAACAACCCAAGCATCGGTATCGCCAATAAAATCTGCGAAACAACATCAGGCGGCGTTAAAACCGCGGCCACAACAACGACCAAGATTATCGCATAACGCCGCATCGCCACAACCCGTGAACGCGACAACACACCAATACGGTTCAAGAAAATCATAACAATTGGCAATTGAAATGCGATTCCAAAAACCTTTAATAAACGTATGGCAAATGTTAAATAATCGCGCACCGCCGGCATAATTACAACCGGCACATTTGACGATTGATTTAATTCTATGAAAAAACCAAAGACCGACGGAAACAAAACATAAAATGCAAAAGCCGCACCAAACACAAACAACAATGGCGACGCAATCAATAATGGCCAAATAAAATTCCGCTCGTTCTTTTTTAATCCCGGCGCAACAAACGCCCATATATGCCATAACAACACCGGCAAAGTCACAAGCATCGCAACTGTTGTCGACAAAGACAATCGTATCATCAAACCATCGGTCAATCCATTATATAACAATTGTCCGCGCCAAACCTTTAACAACGGTTCGGTTAAAAAACCTTGGGCCCACGGCGCGACATACCACCCAAATACAAACGCAATAAAAAATATAAAAATGCACCACAAAAACCGCCGACGCAATTCGGCAAAATGTTCCATCAAAGTCATTTTTTTATTTATCATTTTTTATCTGTTTCTTGCGTCCACGTGATTTTTTTAATGGTTCTGAAAAATCGTTCAAAATATCATCTGTTGTTGTATGAATTACATCATTAATCGGTTTTTCTAAATCAATTTGATCTTTGATTTTATCGGTCGCATCTGTGATTTTCCAAATAATCCGGCGGATATATTTTACCACACGCGCCAACCAACGCGCCACATCCGGCCAATATTTCACCGGCACAACCAAAATTGCGACAATTAAAATTACTAAAAATTCAGCCCAACTAATACCAAACATTTTTTAATTATAAAAATCATCCATACCGGCATTACTGACCGTTTTATGCCGACCAATTTGGAAATAGTTTTTATCAAAATCTGTTTTAGTTTTCAAATTACGAAATACAACATCCGTACTGGCCCCTGTGGCATCCACAACCGTCCAAGATTTTAATTTCACCGGTGATTTATCAAACACAACCGTCATGTGCCCCAAACCCTTGTTATCGCGCAAATGCATGGTCAGCGCAAAAGTTTTATCACCTTCGAAAGTATCAGACACAACAATATCTGCATTTTGTAAATCTATTTTTTTTCGCACCAAGATTCCGGCCGGCGTACTGGTCAACGGCACAGTCGTAATTTGATCCAACGATTTATCAAAGAAATACAAATCCGTTCCATCAGAAATCAATTGAATTTTTGCATTCGTATAATCCAAACGCACACGTCCCGGCCGCAGCATAGCAAACAATCCCTTGGCAACCTTGCCATTTGATGTTTGAATAAAATCACCCGCAAGGCCCGTCACAGAATTCAGATATTTTTCCGCCTTTTGAACGTGGGATTTATTCACATCTGCGAACCCGGGCACCGCCAAGAACACAGCAAAAATCGCAATTAAAAATTTTTTCATCTCTCTTATACCCCTTTGAATAATTCTATGACCCGATTTTTTACATTTTCCAAATTATCATCATGCACAACGGCACCGGCCGCATACATATGGCCACCACCGCCCAATTGTTCTGCGATTTTATTCACAGGTAAAAATTTACTGCGCAATGATACACCAATTTGGTTTTCTTTTTGTTCCTTTAATAAAACAATGTATTCAACACCCTTAACCTGGCCCAACAAAGACAAAGCGTTTTCACCGCGCCCGTCCAGATTTTTATACGCCGTCGAATCAACAACCGCAATCGCCAAACGATTTTTATATAAAAATTCGGCATCCGCAACAACACGTGCCTCGGTCTGAATAGTCTTGCGCGGTTTATTATTTAACAATTCTAACAAACGATTCGTTTCAACGCCGCCATCAACCAAATTCCCCATAATACGCAAAGGCCGCCCATCACGCGCATATTTGAAATTCCCAGTATCGGTCAAAATTCCCAACGCTAACAAATTCAAAACTTTGTCATCATATTTCCAACCGGCATCAATCATCAAATCATATACCAAACATGCCGTCGCCGACGCAGTATCATCATCAATGCACAACGCACCCAATTTGTTATCGTTTTTATGATGATCTATTTCAACCAAAAATTTTGCAGCATCCAACGCATTACGCGTCCCACCAATATTATTAGTTGTTCCATAATCCAATAACACCGCCAAATCAAAAGGCTGTGTTAAATCAACATGCGCAAAAAAATGTGCACGCCCACGCAATGGGACATAACGCAAAGCCTCGGGCACATTACCATCATAAATGCAAACGGCTTCTTTTTCATAATTCAAAACAATTAATTGATACAAAGCCAGCATTGTGCACAACGCATCACCATCGGGATTTTTATGCGCCGTCAACAGAATAGAATTTGCAGATTCTATTTTTTCTATAAAAAGTTTTGTTTCGTTTTTCATTTTACCTAACCGCGATATCTTCAAGCATAAATTGAGCCGTATGCCGTCCGTTATATTCATTATCCTTTAATCGACCCAACATAGATATTGTAGTGTTTGTATTTGCGTCGTCCAGTAAAAAATCACCAACCGGCGTTCCCACCAAATTAAACCCGACAAAGGTGACATTTGTCCCCATTGATGTCCGCACAACGCCACGCAAATGCGCCCCATTACCCATTGTAGTGGCATAATTTAACACCGCGCCATTTAACACTAATTCTGGCTCTGGATTTCCCTGACCAAACGGGGCCATCACCGCCAATTTTGACACCAATCCCATCGTTGCACCACTGGCGTCCAGTTCAGCATCAACTATAACCTCGGGCACAATTTGGGTGCTTCCTAACTGTTGCATCACAGATTTTTCCAAAAATTCACGAAACTCGTTTTCTTTATCCGCCGCCAAAGAAAATCCCGCGGCCGCCGCATGTCCGCCACCTTCGGAAACTATGCCTAATGATAAAGCCTCGTGTATAATGCGTCCCAAATCCACATTTGCAACAGACCGCCCTGACCCATTTATAACACCATCAATTTTTGTTGCAACACACGACGGTCGATTATACCTGTCTTTTAACCGTCCCGCGATAATTCCCATCACACCACCATGCCAATTATCACCACAGACAAACAAACTGCACTTGCCATCCTTGCAACATATTTCCGCCTGCTCGGTCGCGCCCAACATAATGGCATTTTGAATATCGATTCTGTCCCTGTTCATTTGGTCCAATTTTTCAGCCAATGCACGCGCCACCAACGGATTATCGGTCAACAACAATTCCAACGCAGGACGCGCCGAATCCAATCGACCCGCCGCATTCAACCGTGGTCCCAAAACAAATCCCGCAACATATACAGACGCCTGTTTTACACCCGCCACATCCATCAATACGCGCAACCCCAAATTATGTCGCGCATCCAAAACCTTTAACCCGGTTGTCACAAACGCACGATTTAATCCAACCAGCGGCATAGTGTCGCATATCGTCCCCAGCGCAACCAAATCCGTATAATCCATCAAATTTATTTTGGAATGTAATTCACACCGTTCACCAGACAAACATTTTCGCAATTCACGATTAACCGCAACCAAAGTCAAAAACGCAACACCAACACCCGCCAAATAATTCAAGTTTGATTCATCATCCGCGCGCTTTGGATTTATAACCGCATCCGCAGCCGGCAAAACAACATCAGGCGAATGATGATCCGTCACAATAACAATCATACCGTGACTTTTAGCGTATTCTACTTCTTTGATACAACTGATTCCGCAATCCACAGTAATTAAAACACGCGCACCATCATTTAACAATTCATCAATTGCAGCGATATTTAATCCATATCCTTCGCCATCACGGGTTGGTACATGCCACAAAACATCCAATCCTAATCCACGCAAAAACTTCACAAATATAGCCGTAGATGTAATACCATCAACATCATAATCACCATATACGGCAATTTTTTCATTTTTGCAAATTGCATCCGCGATGATACGCGCACCCGCATCCATATCCCGCAATCGGGATGGATTCGGCATATATTCCCGTATAGTCGGATGCAAAAACTTTTCAACATCATTCGGATTGACAATACCCCGCCCCGCCAAAATTTTTTTAACCAAATCATTGGCGAAATCTGTTTGGGCATCAAAATCTGTACAATCCGGCAACACCCATGCCTGACCCAGCATGGATTTTTCAACTAACCTTTTCATCTATACTCTTTTTTTATTATCAAGTATATTATAACGGAAATTTATTCAAATAGCAATGGCAGTATTCCATCCAATATTTTTCCGGCCGTCGGCACAGAATTTTGCGATGCCGTGCGCCATCCGCCGGTTTCAGCCAACCCTTGGGGTTCGTCCAAATTTATCATAATGATATACTGTGGTGCATCCGCCGGGAAAATACCGACAAAGGTTGTCATATTACGCTTTTTATCAATCACACCGTTTATACGTTTTTCCGCAGTTCCAGTTTTACCACCAATTTTAATTCCATTTATGCGCGTTAATTTTCCACTGGTTTCTTCGACAACACGCACCATATTTTCGCGCAGTTTCGCAGAAATTTCGTCGGACAACACGCGTGTTCCCTTGATACGACCAACATCGCGTTTTTGTATCGTTGGATTGATGTAAATTCCACCATTTGTGACCGCATTAACCCCCAACAATAAATGCATAGGTGTCACTGCCACAGTATGACCAAACGAAGCCGACGCCACATCAGTAATTCCCCACTTTTTCGGGAATATAGGATGCTCTGTTTTACCAAAATCCAAATCTAACTTTTCATCCAAATGCAATCTGTGGAAAAATTCGGGTTGTGCCCCATCAGGGAATTGCAACGCAATTTGCACACTGCCAACATTGCAAGAATGCACCATTATTTCATCAACATCCATCCAATCTTGCTTGAACTTTGCAACATCATGGAACGTATGAATATATTTACCACTACGTGTCCGTAATATATATGGCTTTGCAACATAATACCTGCCTTTGATTCCATTTTCATACGCCAACGCAGTATTAAATATTTTGAATATAGACCCCATTTCCAACACATCACGCATTTGACGGAATCTGCGGTTTTCAACCGGATAACGCGAAACATTTTCCGGATCAAAATCCGGCAAAGACACCATCGCCAACATTTCACCCGTACGCGAATTCATCAACATACCCATACCACCCTTGGCATGATATTTTTGCACAGCCTCGGACAGGCGCGTGTAAAATTGTTCCTGGATTCGTGCGTCCAGCGACAATCGCAACGGGTCCGTGTTTTCACGCAAATAAGAATCGAATATTCTTTCTGCGCCTTCTAGTCCTTCGCCTTCTTTGCCGACAAAACCAACAACATGCGCAAACAAATTATGTTTTGGATAACGACGCATTTGTTGAATTTCAACCTCTAAACCTTCTAACTTTGCATCCTTAACCTGCTTTCGCTCTGCATCCGTCGCATATTGTTTCAAATACATAAATTTTTTAGAATCCAAAATTTCATACGCCTGGGCCAGGGAATATTTATATGGGAAAACCTCGTGTATTTTTAATGCCACAGCATCTTTATCTTTGACGGCGCCCGGTCGCACCATAATATGCCCAGACACGACATTTTTAGCCAACTTTACGCCATTTCTATCCTCGATATCCGCACGCGTAATTGTCCAATCGCCACCAACCGCGGCCTTGCCTGATTTATTTGTTCCCATACATCCGTAATACAAAGTTTTAGAAAAAAATAGCGCAAATAGAACTAAAATAAAAATATGCACCATGCGCAACCGTGAACGATCCAAGTCACGATGTTTTGCAACACGTCCACCATATCTGTAAATATCCTTTCCTACCTCGAACATATATTATTTCCTTAATGGCAAATCTTCGACATCGGTATATTTACGAAAACCGATAATTTCAACATGCGGATTTACCGCGGTCACCATCCCCAACAAATATTCAGAATTCGTCATAGATTCAAACTTTGCCTGGGCAATCGCAATTTGTTGTTGTGTTTTTACAATTTCATCATGGGTAAATTTCAAAGACTTATGTTGATTTCGATAACAAACCTGTAATCCAACAATTAAAAAAATCACCCCGATAAATGAACAAACACCTATCTTAAACATTTTTTGTTCTTCGTTCATATCCGTCATCCATATATATTTAACATATATATTCTATCATAAATTTTGTAAAAAACTAATCATAGAATTTAAGCCGGACAATCTGGCCGCGCCCAACGATAAATTCAAAGAATCAAATTCGCCCTTTATATCCATTTTTTTTATTTGGTCCGGTGTTTTTCCATCAACCATAGCCAACAATATTGCAACCACACCACGAACAATTGCGGAATCGGCCCGACCATATAATTGACCACCATCAATACAGATTTCAACCTTTGACGCACAACCACGAATTTCATGACATTCGGCCGATGTCGGCACGGCTGGCATACGCATACCAAAATCCATAACCATTTCCAATTTATCGGCCGGATTTTCTAATGACATCAACCAAGATTTCATCTGTTCATATTGCATCCATTACCATCCCATATTTGTCAAATCCAATTCCAACCGCGCCGCATCAGACATACGCGATAAATTCCACGCCGGTTCCCAAACCAATTTCACGTCCACAGATTTCACGCCCGCAACATTTGATACTACCTGACGAACCTGGGCCAACAATTCTTCCATCATGGGACAAGTCGGACTGGTAAAAGTCATTGTTATCACAACATTTGCACCATCAATAACAATATCATAAACCAAACCCATATCCCAAATATTCACAGGAATTTCTGGGTCAAACACAGTCTTTAATGCATTTATAATATCATCACGATTTATCATTTTATTTCACTATTTTTTTTAATTCTGAAATAAATTTATCAATGTCATGCATTGTATTCCACGGACCGACCGAGATGCGAATCGACCCGTCTATTCCAATTTTCTGATGAATCCATGATGCACACATATTACCCACACGCACACAAATATTATTTGCACCCAACATCGCACCAACATCCAAAGGATGCATACCATCCACCACAAAGGATAAAACCGCAGCATCACGTTCAGTCAAAATTTTAACACGTGAAATTTTTGATAATTCATCATATGCATATTTTATCAAAGACAAATCTGGACGATGCGATTCCAATTCATCAACCGCCCGCGCCAATCCACAAATTTGGGTCAATGGTAATGTCCCGGCCTCGAACTTTTCTGGTGCTTTATTCAAAACCAATTCAGAATCAGATACACGCATCACCATCCCACCACCAAATTTATCCGGCCAATATTTATCTGGGTCACGAATATACAAAACACCAACACCGGTATCCGCACCAATTTTATGTCCCGAAAACACCAAGAAATCACAATCCCATTTTTTCACATCTATTTTTTTATGCACAACATATTGTGTTGCATCAACAATGGTAATTACATTCGGATTTTTTTTACGTGCTACACGCACAATACTGGCAACATCTTGGGGCACACCTATCACATTAGACATAGCCGTCACAACCAAAATATCAGTTTTTGGAATCGAATCAATTTTGATATTAAAATCAGAATCCAATTCGCAAATATGTTCTTTATCAATCTTACCGATACGCAACAACTCTTGCCATGGCAACCGCGCAGAATGATGATCTAAATCCGATACGGCAAACGTCGACATATCACTATACCCCGACTGGCACGAAATAATACTTACAATCCGATTTAATCCATCGGTGGCATTGGCCGTAAAGACAACCTGATGCGCATCTGCATTTATAAATTCCGCAACTCGGCACCGCGCAGCCGCAACCATATCATCAACCGCAGCGGCACGGGCACACACGCCCCGCCCCGCATTGGCATAGCGATTCCGCAAAAAATCTGCTTCGGTTTCAATCACCGATTCTGGTTTCAAAAAACTTGCCGCAGCATCCAAATAAACGATTTCTTTCATATACAAAAACCCTTGCATTTCAAAAAGATTATAATACACTCAATCCAAATATCAACAACCCAAGGGAGAAAAAAATGGCTTTACAACATGCGACCGATGCGAACTTTTCTGGCATGATACAAAACGGCTTAACACTGGTGGATTTCTGGGCAACATGGTGCGGTCCATGCCGTATGTTTGGTCCAATTTTCGAATCTGTATCGGAAAAGGTTCCCGATGTAAATTTTGTAAAATTTGAAATCGACGAAACAAACCGGATGACCCCAACAAAATTTGGTATCCGCAGCATCCCCAGCATTCTGGCATTTCGCGACGGCAATTTAATCGAGGCCCGCACAGGTTTAATGGACGAAGAAACCGTTATTGCCTGGATAAAAGAGCTTCAATCGGCATAAAAAGGTGAAAATTATGGCAAAACAAGATTATAAAACACTGGAATTACCCGCAAAATACACCCCAAAGAAATCCGAACCATATATGTGTCCGGAACAAAAGGCGTATTTTTATCAAATTCTGATGGCACAAAAACAAGATTTGACCCAGGGCAATAACAATGTATTGAATGCGGTCCGCAATTCTGACGCTGTGGAAAACACGGGCGTCGGCGACGACAGCGACAACGCATCCCAAGAACAGGCGTTAACCATGAATCTGCGTATGTCCGAACGGGACAGCAATTTATTGAAAAAAATCAATGCCGCCCTGGAACGATTGGAAAACAATACATTTGGATACAGTGTTATATCAAATGAAGAAATCGGCATTTCCCGTATGTTGGCACGTCCATTGGCAACAATGACCGTCGAAGAACAGGAAGAATACGAGGCCAGAAGATAATAAATAAAGTCACACACGAATCGGGTTATGCAAATGACCCGATATTTTTTTATCAAAAAACAACAGAACACCCAAAGGCGTGGATTATTCAATCCACATATCAACCAATGTAGTACTTGACGAACTACCCGATCTAACTTTGGATGTTCTGTTGGTGTCTGTCCATCCAACCGTGGCAACTTCCCTCGAAGAAGTATTCACAGTCGCAGATGTTTGGGGATTTTGAGACAGAGTCACATGGGGATTACTAGTAGTATTTTTAATTTCGAGATTATTGCTAACAGGGGCAATCCTGCTATCGACGAATTCCTTAGAAGCAATCG
Source organism: uncultured Pseudomonadota bacterium (assembly GCA_902799285.1). Classification (GTDB taxonomy): domain Bacteria; phylum Pseudomonadota; class Alphaproteobacteria; order Rs-D84; family Rs-D84; genus Enterousia. The sequence continues at coordinate 1,787 of CADCAA010000001.1, read as the reverse complement.
TCGTGGCAAAACAATCGCCAGCAACCGCGCCAAAAGCGCAAGAAAACAACAAAAATTTGAGAATTGTTGCTCTCAGTCTCATTATCTACTTTTTCCCCTTGATATTAAGGGTAGTAAATTTTATGAAACCGATGCAAGTATAAAAACGCTATTTTTGCTTTTTATTCTTGACTTTTTTATAAGTCTTTGATTTGACGATTGTTTTCTTTACCGGCACCCTGTCATTTTTTGCATCTTTGCCCTTTAATTCGCGCTTGAAAACATTAACGCCATCGGCCAAGTTTTTCATCATCCCAGGGATTGATTTATGGCCAAATAAAATGACCAACAAAACAACGACGACCAGAATCTCGGCCCAGCCTAATCTCCCGAACATTTAATGCTCCTTTTACCTTAAAATTATCTTGCTACATAGCAATCCAATCCATCAGATTTCGCATTACGGCAAAATCCATTGGCATCATTTGAATTATTAAACGCGACACGCAATCTGTATGTTGTGCGACCATCTTTTAATACCGATGCCAAAACAACAAATTGTTTGCCTGCGAACAAACTGCTGTGCGCCGAACGGATTTTATTCCCGGCTGCATTTGCAGCATCACGTGTAGCATACGAACCAAACTGCACATACCATGCCGCCGCACCGGACGCCTTTTCAACTTTTTTAGCAACCGATTTTGCCGCTGGTTTGGCTGGTGCCTTTTTAACTTCTTTTTTCACAACCGGCTTTGCTGCTGGTTTGGTTTCGACCTTGTTCGGATTAAATGTCACCTCGGGTCTGTCTGCGACAACGCGAACATTCGCATCATGTTCGACAACAGGCTTTGGTTTTGCAACTTCGTCCATTGGTTGCACACGCACAGGTGCCTCACGGACTTCTGGCTTTGCAGCAACCGGCGGCAAAGGCTGTGGATTCACATCCGGCATTGGGCGTTCACCCGGCATTGGTGGCACAGGCGGCATAGGCATAGCCATTTCACCACCGTCAACCACGACCTCGGGTTCGGCATCCAAATCAATTTCGACCGACGAAGACGAATTACCACCAACCGTCCGCACAATGACATACACCGCCAGCGCAATAACGACCAACCCCACCCCTAATAATAACCATGGTTTTTTTGGCCGCGGACTGACAAAAGCAACCTCTGGCAAAGAATCAGATGTATCTGCATCCAAATCCAATAAATCTAAATTTGTATTGTCTTCGTTCATAAAAAACTCCCTTAGATTTTTATCTATCTAAGGGACATTATATCACAAAAAAAGCGTTATTCCAAATCGCAACCCAAAATTATTTTGGCATCTGCCCAAAATGTGGTGGCACGATTAATTTTTGATTTTGTTCGACAATGGGCTCAACCTCGCAATTACAGCAACCGGCCAATACCCCAAAAGTCAAAACCAACAAACCAAATCTAACTAACTTTTTCATCTCAAATCCTTTCTTTACAACGGCATTTTTACAGCATCTTGCATCTGTTTCACAAAATCGTCCAGTGCAACAATTTCCTGTTTTTCGACACCCAAACGACGCAAAGTGACCGTTTTGTCGTTTTGTTCTTTTTCACCAACCACAGCGATGATTGGGGTCTTTGATAAAGACAATTCGCGCACTTTGTAATTAACCTTTTCATCACGCAAATCTGCACGTGCATAGATACCCGCACCACGCAAATCCGCAACAACGGATTCCGCTCGGTTATGATTAACTATAACCCGGAGACCGTTTCCACGGATTACGATGTCTGTGACCGTCTCTACTTTGACGAGTTGACTTTTGA